>JAJDFU010000562.1 GCA_020528935.1 Saprospiraceae bacterium
CCTGATCCTCGCCACCGACATGCTGGACCTGCCTGCTTTTCTGGGGCTGAGCCGACCCAAAAGCCGGATGCTTCCCACAGCCCTCTATTTTCACGAGAACCAGATCACCTACCCCTGGTCGCCTACCGACGAGGATCCGAAGCGGGCCCGCGACCACCACTACGGCCTCCTCAATGTAAAAAGCGCCCTGGCGGCCGACCGCATCTTTTTCAATTCGCACTTCCATCGCCGCTCCTTTCTGGAGGCCTGGCCCGGCTTCCTGCGAAAATTTCCGGACTTCCGGTATCCGGACGGGCTGAGCCAATTGGCGGACAAAAGCGAGGTTTTGCCCCTGGGCCTGGATTTGAACGCTCTGGAGGAGGTTGGCCTCAATGCTCCACTGCGCAAGCGAGGTCCGCTGCTTCTCTGGAATCACCGCTGGGAATACGATAAGGGTCCGGAGGCTTTTTTCCGGTTGTGTTACCGGCTAAAGGAGGCCGGTCTGGTCTTCCATTTGGCCGTACTGGGCAGGTCCTACGGCCGGGTACCGCCAGTTTTCAGCGAAGCCCGGGACAAGTTGCAGGGGGAGATCCTGTTTATGGGATGGGCAGAAAATCGCAATACCTATCACTATTGGCTGCAGCAGGCCGACATCCTGCCCGTCACCAGCCGGCAGGACTTCTTCGGCGCCAGCGTAGTAGAAGCCATCTACGCCAATACCTACCCGCTGCTTCCCGACCGCCTGGCGTATCCCGAGCACATCCCGGCCCCTTACCGGCACCGGCATATATATCAAAATGAAGAAGAGCTCTTCGATCGCGCGGCAGAGCTCATACGGAGTTGGACGCACTGGCGGGAGCAAGCCGATTTCAAGGGTTTTGTGCAGCATTGCGATTGGCGTACCTTAGCTGAGGTTTACGATCAGCGCTTCTCGAACCTAACCAAATAAGCCCACGTGCAACAGCTACCCTTCGCATCCACTCACATTGCCTATTCGGATAATCAGGCCGGCGGCCCGCCCATCTTGCTGCTTCACGGATTTTGCGAAGACAGCTACATTTGGAAGGATGTCCGTCCGGAACTGGAAGCGCGCAACTACCGGGTCATCGCTATTGACCTGCCCGGCTTCGGCTCTTCAGGGGTGCTGCCCGGCGCCCGCATCGACGACTATGCCGATGCGGTGGAAGCTGTGGCATCGCACCTTGATTTACCTCCTTTCTTGCTGGTTGGTCATTCCATGGGGGGCTATACCGGGCTCAACTACTTGCGCCGCTTCCCGCACCGCCTGTTGGGCTTCAGTCTGCTGCACTCCCATCCCTGGCCCGATTCGGAAGACCGCAAGCAGGGCCGCCTCCGCGGTATCGAAGACATACGCAATACCGGCCACGTGCTGTTCGTCAAGCAGCTCATTCCGCGCTTTTTTGCTCCGGCCTTCGCCAAGAACCAACCTTTCGCAGTAGATGCGCTTGTACATCGGGCCGCGCAGGGCCGTTCCGAAGGTATCATCGTAGCCCTGCAGGCCATGATGCACCGCGCCGACGAGTCGGACACCCTGCGCCAAAGCCGGGTACCCGTGCAGTTTATTCTGGGCAAACAAGATCCCCTGTTCGATTGGGACGACATGCTGGCTCAAACCCACCTACCCTCCATCGCAGATATCCAGATCCTGGATAACGTCGGGCATATGGGCATGCTGGAAGCACCGCGCTATGTACGCCAGCACCTCAGCCACTTTGCCGGATTCTGCTCATCCCGCTCTGGTACATGAACCTCTGGCTGATTCTGTTTGCCGTTTTACCGGGCCTGCTCATCGCCCTGTACATTTATTTTCAGGACAAGTACGAAAAAGAAGGTCGCCTGCCTCTCCTCCTCTGTTTTTTCGGTGGTTTCGCCCTTACCTGGCCCATCATGCGGGCAGAACGCCTGCTGCTCGATGGGTTGGGCGACATTCAGTACTCCTGGTCAGCTCTGATCGTATTTGCCTTTCTGGTGGTGGGGGTGCTGGAGGAGGGTTCGAAACTGCTCTTTTTGTGGCTGTACCCCCTTCGCCGGTCCTTTTTCAACGAACCCATGGACGGCATCGTGTACGCCACGATGTACGGCATGGGATTCGCCACGATGGAAAATCTGTGGTATGTCCTGCGTTTCGGCTGGGGACCCACCCGTCTGCTGTCTTTTACGCCTTTGTCGGCCCATTCCATCTTTTCGGTCCTGATGGGGTTTTATTTCGGGCTGTTCCGCTTCCCGAAGCCGGGCTGGCCCCCGCGACGCTCGCTGGTCGCTGCTCTGGGCTGGCCGCTGGTATTCCACGGATTATACGACCTGTTCGTGCTGCAGCAGATGATCCCGGACCTGCAGTTGGCAGCTTTCATCATCCTGGCAGTGGGGTTCACCATCAGCTTTGACATGATCAAAAAGTGCCAGGATAGCTCGCCCTTTCGCCCTTAGCGAAGCTTTTCGTTTCGGGCGTGGCGTTCGGCATCCCGCTCGTCCTTTTTCTGCAGGTTTTGCTCCAGGGCGCGGGTGAGATCCACGCCGGTCTGATTGGCCAGGCAAAGGAGCACGAAAAGGACGTCGGCCATTTCGTCGGCCAGCTCCTCCCGGGCCGTTTCGGCCTGTTCCGGGCGCTTGAAGGACTGCTCCCCGTACAGGCGCGCCATGAGGCGGGCTACCTCGCCCACCTCCTCAGCGAGGATGGCCGTGTTGGTCAGCTCGTTGAAGTAGCGTATGCCCGTACTGTTGATCCAGGCGTCTACCCGCTCCTGGGCTTGTTGCAGGGTCATTACTCCTTGTTTTTGGTATCCAGAAAAATGGTGACCGGACCGTCGTTGAGAAGGTGCACGCTCATGTAGGCGCCAAACACACCGGTACCTACCGGCTTGCCGTGAGCTTGCTCCAGCGCAGCAATGAATTTTTCGTACAGGGGAACGGCAATCTCCGGACGGGCCGCCCGGATATAGGAGGGCCGGTTGCCTTTCTTGGTGCTGGCATGCAGGGTAAACTGGCTGACGACCAGGAGCGAACCGTCCACTTCCTGGACCGAGTGGTTCATCACGCCCTTTTCGTCATTAAAGAGCCGCATCTTCACGATCTTCCGCACCAGCCAGTCGATGTCCTCCTTCTCGTCCTTCTCCTCGATGCCCAGCAAGATGAGCAGGCCCGGACCAATGGAAGAAACGGGCTTCTCATCCACCGTTACCCGCGCCTCGCTTACGCGTTGAATAACCGCTCGCATGGCGTTAAGGTAAGCAAAAAGCACTCAGAAGAGGGAAAGCTGGTCGGAAATAGGCTCGTGCAGCTCCGGCGAGTTGTTGCGCACGGAATTCACCTTGTCCGATACCGGATACATGTCCAGGGTTCCGTCGGCAGGGGTCTGCAGCAGATTCAGGATTTCTTCAATTTCGGTGGCTTCCATCCAGCGCTCCCGCTGCCGGGCCTCCGTGAAAAAGACCGGCATGCGATCGTGCAGGCTTGCAACGTCCCGGTTGGGCGGACACGTAATGATGGAAAAGGTGTGCAAACTCCGGTCCCCTCCTTCCCAAACATCCCAGATACCGGCCAGGGTCATCAGGCTGCCGTCCTTGGGAAAAATGCGGTAAGGGATTTTGCGATCGCCGGTTTTGCGCCATTCGTAAAAGCTGTCGGCCAGCACCCAGCAGCGACGGCGGCGGACCGGCAGGCGGAAGGAGGGTTTGGATTCGATCCCTTCCCTGCGGGCATTGATCAGGCGGCCGGTAATCTTGGGTTCGCGCGACCAGAAAGGCAACAGCCCCCAGATGAAGTACTGCAGCTGACCGGGCCGTTCGTTCGTGATCACGTAGGCCGGCTGGGTAGGTGCGATGTTGTAGTTGATCCGCAGGTTATCACCTACCTGTACCGGTCCCAGCTGATCCTGTATCGTTTCGCGACTGGCAGAAAGGGAGAATCGTCCACACATATCGGTTTGGGTATGCGTTTCGAAAGTACAACCCCGCCTGCAATTCAATAGTTTCAGGGCTTTTCCACAGGCCGGCTGAGGCGATGTCTTAAAGGACTGATGCTCAGTTGCCCTTCGCCGGGGGATTTACACAGGCATTCGGGGATGGAGCCGTGGAAAAGAGCGGGCTTCTCCACCCCCGGCACGGCCGGGGTATGTGCATAAATAGTTTTCCCCATTCCACGCACCTGCTCTGTGCGCCCTTTCCCCCTTTTCCTGACAGCGGGGGGTCATATTTCCACCGCTCGCCCGCGGAAAAGTTTTCCGCCCCATGCCCTTTCCACCACTTGTGCATAAGTTTGCAATGCCTTGATCTTGGGGAAAGAACCGTGTTAATCAGGCGTTAATATTTGACCGAAAGGTGGGAAAAAGGACAAATCCAAGAAGGGGCAAAACAAGTTTTGTACATACTAACACCACTGATGACGATGATAGATAATTCTTTTTATTAAAATTTTAAAATCATCTATCAGTACAAAAGGATTGTTGGCTTTAAACCGAAACGACGAAGAAATGACCAAAAGCAAGACGTCTCCAAGGGCGGTCAAATACTGGATTATCGCCGGGTTGTTCAGGACA
>JAJDFU010000290.1 GCA_020528935.1 Saprospiraceae bacterium
GGCCGGAAAATTCACCGAATTTTCCGGCTTAACTTTATTTTGCCTCGTCTGTTGAACGCCAAAAGAGATCGCAGCATGGATCAGCATGAGCACTACGAGAGCAACGAACTCATTGACCGGCTTCCGGATCACCTCAAGCAGTTCATCAAACCCCAGCACTATGCCGATTATTCTCCGGTCGACCAGGCTGTCTGGCGGTATGTGATGCGCAAGAATGTGCAGTACCTGGCCCGGGTGGCTCATGCGTCCTACCTGGACGGCCTGAAGCAGACCGGCATCGAGATCGACCGCATCCCCAGCATGTACGGGATGAACCGGATCCTCAAGGAGATCGGCTGGGCAGCCGTCGCCGTAGACGGCTTCATCCCGCCCAATGCCTTCATGGAGTTTCAGGCACACAAGGTTCTGGTGATCGCCTCCGATATCCGGCAGGTGCAGAATCTCGAATACACCCCGGCGCCGGATATCATTCACGAAGCCGCCGGGCACGCCCCCATCATCGCCAATCCGGACTACGCGGAATACCTCCGGCGCCTCGGGGCGATCGGCGCCAAGGCCATCTTGTCCCGCTACGATATCGATTTGTACGAAGCCGTCCGAAAGCTTTCCATCCTCAAAGAGGCCAAAGGGGTGGATCCGGCCGAGATCCGGGAAGCCGAAGAAGAGGTAGCGCGGCTTCAGCATACCGAGGTGGAGCCCTCCGAGATGGCCCAGATCCGAAACCTCCAGTGGTGGACCGTTGAGTACGGTCTGATCGGCGACCTGGAAAATCCCAGGATCTACGGAGCCGGACTGCTTTCCTCCATCGGGGAGAGCAAGTCCTGTATGCGGCCGGAGGTGAAAAAGATCCCCTATTCCCTGGAAGCCGCCAAGCAGGGGTTCGACATCACCCAGACCCAGCCGCAGCTGTACGTCACGCCCGACTTTGCCTACCTCATGGAAGTCCTGGAGTCCTTTGCCAATGGATTGAGCTTGCGCAAGGGCGGAGCCCGGGGCATACAAAAGCTGGTGGATTCGGGCAGGGTCGGCACGATCGAACTGAATACCGGCCTGCAGGTATCCGGGCAATTCACCCGCACCATCCTCAACGAGGACCGCGAGGTGATCTTCTTCCAGACCGAAGGACCGACGGCCCTGGCCTACCGCGAACAGGAGCTGATCGGCCATGGCATCAGCCGGCATGCGAACGGGTTCTGTTCTCCCCTGGGCCGCCTCAAGAACATCAACCTGGCCATCGAGGATATGGGCCCCTACGACCTCAAGGCCTACAATTTTCACGACGGCAAGCATTTGTCCTTCGCCTTTGAAAGCGGGATAAACGTGGAGGGGCTCAACATCACGGGCATCCGCAATATCCAGGGGAAGCTGATGCTGATCGAGCTCCGGGATTGTACGGTCACCTACCGGGATGAGGTCCTGTTTGAGCCCTCCCGCGGCACCTTTTGCATGGCGGTCGGGAGCGAAATCGTTTCGGCCTATGCCGGTGCGGCCGACCACCGTTCTTTTCCCAACCTGTACGCGGTTTCGAAAACCGTAACCCGGAAAACTTCCCGCTCGCCCGCCACCCTGGAGCTGGAGGAAAAATACCGGCAGGTGCGGGTAGTCCGGGAATCCGCTGGCAAGGACGACAACCGGCTTCGGGAGATCTTCGAATGGGTGGAAAGGAAAGCCCCGGAGGAATGGCTGCTGCTGCTGGAACTCTTCGAAGGCGCACGCGAAGATGCCCTCCGCAACGAGCTACACCGCTTCATGGAAGCCCTGGCGCTCAAGCGACCGGACCTGGCAACCCTGATCCGGGAGGGCCTGGATAGGGTGGAGCGAAGCGCCGGACAGGCGGTTTAGTACAGCCGGGAAAAGGATGTCACCTTGGCAGGGGGCTTCCCTGATCTCTTGTTTTTACTTGCTACGGCACGGACTGGAAGCAGAGCCGGCTCAGAGCCTGACGAGCTGCGCTTCCTCAGGAGGAACACCCCGCCCTGACCGAAGCATCCTGGTCCGCATCTCGTTTTCACCGGTTCTGCCCTACGTATTGAAAAGCAAAACCCTGAACGCATTCCGGAACGCGTTCCTCCGGGCAGATGCCACTGCCCCGCTTATCTGGTACAGCTTCAGGCGAGCTTTCCCAATCCCCTTTGTGGAACAAGCTGTACCTTGGAGGCGTGTGCAGGCCTTGCCGTGCCATCGCAGCCTGAACAGGATAGCCTATGACCCAACCCGGATGACAGCCTGTGAAGTCCGTTGGAAAGTTCAGAAACTATATGTCGCTGGAGTGATGAGTGTACGGATGATAGGCCTTATGGAAAGGATAAACAACGAAACCAATATTTCACAAAAAGGGTTGTATTAGGTAAAAATTGACTATGAGCCAACAAACCATCAATATCGAGCTGCCCTCAGACATACTTTTAACCCTCAATGAGTCTGAGAAAGAACTAAAGAAGCGAATAAAATTATCTTTTGCCATCCAGCTCTATGTCCAGCAAAAAGTAACCCTTGGCAAAGCGGCCCAAATAGCCGAGCTTTCGCGATTTCAGTTTGAGACCCTTCTTTCCGAAAATAAAATACCGATTTCCTCCCTTGAACTGGAAGATGTATTAAAGGACACTGAAACACTGAAATAGCCATGAAAAATGGATTAGTAATTTCGGATTCTAGTCCAATTTTTTCTCTTGCCATCGTTGGTAAACTCGAAATTCTGAACAGCCTTTTTGAGGAAATTTTTATTCCAAACGCTGGTTGGGAGGAATTGACAAGAGATAAAACCACTGAGTATTATAAAACAATTATCGATTTTTTTGAGGATAAAGTCAAAGCGATATCTGGATTTAATGAATTGACCTTCATTATGGGTTACGGCGAATCGGAATCGGTAATTCTCTACAAGGAACTCAACGCTGATTACCTTCTAATTGACGACAAGAAAGCCAGAAATATCGCAGAGAATTTTGGTATAAATTGCATCGGTACAATTGGTGTTCTTTCCATTGCGAAAGATAAAGGAATGATTGGTGAGTTGAGACCTTTATTCGAGCAGTTTTTGAAAAATAAAAGATACTACTCCTTGGATTTATTGAACGCAATTTTGAAAAAACACAATGAAGAAGAAATAGAACACGAGGTATAACAAGCAGGTACCCGGCCAGCTTCTCCCGCTTTAAGCAAGCGGGATCGGCTGTCGGGTAGCTCAACCGTTAGGCTCAGTCAAAAATAATCTTCGTATTTTGCGATAGTATCAAATGATAGTATCATGACTCTGTAAGACTCCCTAAAAATGTAAGCATACACTACAGCCCGGAAGAAAGGCGGGCAGAGTACGCGAATATCTTCAGTCACTTGCCGGCTGTACTGCCGGCCCTGCTGGGCCTGTACCTCCACAACAAACCCTGGGTCACCCGCCTGGCCTGAATCGGATATATCATCTACCTGCTGTTGGTGCTGCTCAGTTACTCCGGCATATGGTGGTCCGACGATGCGTTGGAGGCCGGCCTGATGTTCGTGCTGCTCATGCCCTACTACCTGCTGCTGTCGATCTACCTGATCTATCGGATGATCGCCCGGGGCCGGGCACCGGCCGCATAGCGGATGGACAGAGGCCCCGGGCTGCTGAAGACCGGCAACCGCGATCAAAATGCCGGAAGTCACGGGCGGCCCCCACCTTGCTATGCCTGCTTGAGGTGCGGGGCAGATCACAAACGAAGGATAGTGGGGTAGGGCCCCCGTTCCATTTGGTTTTCGGCGATTCAGAGAAGACTGGTTTGTTCGGGGGCTACTGAAAAACGTCAATTTTTAACGTGAGGTTATACGGTTTTCAGGATAAAATGACCTTTCTACCAAGACCTATTTTATCCTGAAAACCGTGAATACCGCTTCAAGAATGAAATAACTTCCGGGTCATTTCATACTTGAAGCGGTATTACAATCCAAAACCCTGATCACGCATGGACGAACAACATTTTACAATTCGTCAGCCCAAGGGGCGGAACATACTGTGCATATTCCGGCTTAGCCGGTGGACGGCAGAGCAGGCCGGCTAGCTCGCCGGCAGGCTGAAAAACAAGCCGCCCATTACCCAGCGGCCCGCCATGGGCGCACCCAGGATGTCCTGATAGTCGGCATCGAAGAGGTTGTGGACCTGCAGGCTGAGGCCCAACTCGGGCAGGATACGATAACCGGCCCGCAGGTTCCACAGGGTGTAGGCCGGCTCGAGGGCGCGGTCGATGGATTCGGCGAAGCGTACGTTGCGCTGCTTGTACAGGCCGTTGATGCCTAGTTCGAAGTCGCCCGCCCGCAGCCGCAGATTGGCCGTGAGCAGGTGGCGGGCATGGCTGGAGATGTACACCGATACCAGTCCGCTGGGGTTGCCGGTGTTCAGGTAGATGTAACCCAGGGAGGCCTGCAGGTGGCCGCGCCGGCCCAGGGCGCGCCGATACCACAGCTCGGCCTCCACACCCTGGGTGTTCACCTCCGCAATGTTTTGAGCGAAGAAATAGTCGGCCCCGACCTGCAGGAGGTCGTTGTTTGGGATA
>JAJDFU010000163.1 GCA_020528935.1 Saprospiraceae bacterium
CGAGCTTCTCCCGCTTTTCCCTGAAAAGCGGGACTCCACCCCGCGATGTTACGTTGTACAGCCCGGAAAAACGCGTTTTCGCCGGCTGCTTCGCTTGAGCGAGCGTTCTCGCTTTTTGCGTGGTGTGCAAAGGTAAGGATATTGTACGACCTGGACAAGCCCCCTTTATCTTTTCGCCCCTGGACCGGGTCCGGATCGACCTGACTTTCATCAGCCGGACATCGGCAAAGATTCCGCATTTTAGCAGCTAAACCAGGGCCGGTGCGGATGAGTTCTATTCACTGAACCGGATCGGTTCTGCAATCACCAATCGAATCAAACAAGCATCATGAAAGAAGTGTATATCGTCTCGGCCGTACGCACTCCCATCGGCAGCTTCGGCGGCATGTTCGCCGGATTGTCAGCCACGCAACTGGGCAGTGCGGCCATTGTGGGCGCTTTGGAAAAAGCCGGTGTCAAGCCCGAACAGGTCCAGGAAGTATTTATGGGCAATGTCATCTCGGCCAACCTGGGCCAGGCACCCGCCCGCCAGGCCGCCCTGGGCGCCGGCATTCCCAATACCGTGCCTTGTACCACCGTAAATAAGGTGTGCTCCTCCGGCATGAAGTCCATCATGTTCGGCGCCCAGGCCATCATGCTGGGTCATGCCGACATCATTGTGGCCGGCGGCATGGAGAGCATGAGCAACATTCCCTACTACGTGCCCAACGCCCGCTGGGGCTACAAATACGGCGACGGCCAACTGATCGACGGCCTGGCCAAGGACGGCCTCACCGATGCCTACGATCACATGGCCATGGGCGTCTGCGCCGATCAGACCGCCAAAAAGTACGGCTTCAGCCGCGAGGATCAGGACGAATTTGCCATCCGCTCCTACAAATTGGCCGCCCAAACCACCGAAAAAGGCACCTTCAAAGAGGAAATCGTAGGGGTGGACGTACCCCAGCGCAAGGGCGATCCCCTGCACATCACTGAGGACGAAGAGTACAAGCGGGTGAAATTTGAGAAGATCCCCGGCCTTCGCCCGGCCTTCAGCAAGGAAGGTACTGTGACGGCCGCCAATGCCTCCACCATCAACGATGGAGCCTCAGCTCTGGTGCTGGTGAGTGAAGAAATGGTTAAAGAGCTGGGCCTCAAGCCCGTGGCCCGGATCCTGTCCTTTGCCGATGCCGCCCACGAGCCGGCCTGGTTTACCACCGCGCCCACCAAAGCGGCCCCCAAAGCCCTGGAACGCGCCGGCCTGAGCCTGGACGACATCGACTACTTCGAGGTCAATGAAGCCTTTGCCGCCGTGACCATGGCCTTCAACAAAGAGCTGGACGTGGATCCCGAAAAGGTGAATGTGTTCGGTGGCTCGGTGGCCCTGGGCCACCCCCTGGGTGCTTCCGGTGCGCGCATCGTCACCACGCTCAACAACGTGTTGCACAGCAATGGCGGCAGCAAAGGGCTGGCCACCCTGTGCAATGGTGGGGGTGGTGCCTCCGCCATCATAATTGAAAAGGTGTAAGGGTAGTACCGGCTCCGGCACCCAAGG
>JAJDFU010000136.1 GCA_020528935.1 Saprospiraceae bacterium
GTTTGGTGTCGGTCCCGTGGGTTCGGAGATGGGTATAAGGGGCGGCGCTTGCGATCACCGGGGCGGGCCTGGACCAGGAAGTCGCTCATCTGCTCGAGGGCCGACCACAAGTCCGATTCGCGGGCGGGCGTAGCGACCTGGGCTTCGGCCAGTACGCGCTTCAGCTGTTGGTAGCAGGTGTTTCGAAAGCCGCCCAGTGCCTCGCGGTAGCGGGCATCCCCATCATCCACGCCCTGGCTGGCGATCAGGTCGCGGCTCACGCGGCTCTCCGCCTTGAACAGGCAGCGGGCCCTGCTGCCGCCCGCCAGGATGCACACCTGCACGCGATCGCCTTCGGCGCCCAGGTCCTGCAGATCCTGCTGCACCCCTTCCAGCCAGCGGGCCTGAGCCGTGGGGTCCAGGCGCAGGTTGGGATCCAGCAAGACCTGCAGGTGGGCCGTTGCCGAAGAGCTCGTCCAGGGGTCCGGGGCCGGCTCCTCTGCCGGCTCGTCGCGTTGGCAGGCCGGCCCGAGCACGACCAACAAGAAAAGCCATGCGTATTTCATAGACCCGGCCAAACTAGCGAGTTTCTCTGGAAAATCCATACTCCCCCGCGCTGCATCGGCAGCCCCCTACCGTTTCAATACGAGCGTATCGGGCAGGGCCTTCGGATCCTGGCTGTAAGCGCGTACCAGCTGTTGCATACGGGCAGTGGAAGCGGCAAAGACCAGCAGGCTGTCGGTACCGATGACCTGGCAGGGGAGCTCGATCTGTCCGCTGCGCGCGAGCTGGCGGAAATAGCGGGCATCGTAGGGGATGAAGTGCACTTCATCCGGTTCGATATCCACCTTGGCCACGGCATGCATGGGCAGGGCGATGGAGAGTGTCATTGGCTCCGCGTCCCGGGGTATGATGTCCAGGAAGGTTTCCCCATCCAGTTCGACCAGGTGCGCAATGTAGTGCTCTTCGGCGATCTCGTCCTCCTTCAGGCCACTGAGGATGAGGTGATAGGAATCGTCGGACTCTTCCGTGAAATGCCAGAACAACTCTTCGCCGTCGGATTCCCAGATACCCAGCAGCTCTTTGGAAAACCGAACGGTATCCGGACTGTACAGGGGCTGCAGGCTCAGGAAGTAACAGGAGGGCAGGAGGAGGAGCAAAACGCCCGGCAATACGAAGGACTTTTTCATGGCTTTTGATTTGCATTTTCGAACGCAGGCAGCGAAACCGGCAGGAAACCAACTTTTGCATCCGAGCCGGTCTCCGCGCGTTGCTTCGAAAGCGAGTCTCCTGCTTTCCCTGTTCTCGTCCGTTGTACATTTACCCGTAAAGTGATGCCATGGGTCCGTTTTTTTCATTTGTGATTCCCTGCGCGTTCCCGGGAATAAAAGGCTAACCCGAAACACCGGTCCGATTGGCCTTTTTAGCGCGAGATGCCCAGGTGATCGGTCTTGCTCAAAGCGGCACTGACCGCGCTACGCCAAACCATTCAAACCTACTCTTTCAGCCACCTTTTCTTTTGCGCTTCAAACTCCTCGTCGGTGAGGATGCCCTGCTCCTTGAGGCGGCCCAGTTCCTCGATCTGTGCCAACAGGTCGCCGGCAGGGAGTTCCGTGTGTTGTTTCTCCTCCGGTTTTTCGTCTATGGCCGGCAGTTCGAGTTCCGGTGCCGCGCGCCGGAAGCCGTTGGCGATGAAATCATCCATCTCTTCCAGGCTGTGCAGGTAGCCCAGGGCGGGATGGTCGTAGATCTTGTCGATGGGCTGAAATCCCATATCCAGGGCGCGTTCCAGGTTGGCAAAGCCGCGGTCGGCATCCTGCAGCTGGGAATAGCAGCAGGCCAGGTTGAAGGCCAGTGTGGGATCGTCGGGCGAGCTTTCCAGGGCCTGCGCAAAGGCTTTGGCGGCAGCCTCGTAGCGGCCGCGGCGGTATTCGCGTATGCCCAGCTGTCGATAGAAGCGGCCGGAGCGGCGCGGTGGCTGCCGATAGGCCGGTTGCGGGGCGTAGTCCACCTCGGCGAAAGCCCGGTTGTATTTGGCGTCGAATTCGGCCCCGGGCATGGCCAGCAGGACCAGGGCATCCACGAAAGCGAGCAGGGCCGGAAGGATAATGGGGGGCGGCCCCGTCCACGCAAAGGTCGTGGTCGTGATGAAAAAAGTAACCAGGAAGAGGACGAAATACAAAATGCCCCGCTTGTGCTGTCCCAGGTAAAAGCGATGGGTGCCGAAGATTCCGAAAAAGAGGGCCAGAAGACCGGCAACTTGTTTGTTTTTCATGTGTTCGTGCCTGTGTACAACTAAAATACGGAATCCGGTGGAGTACGGAAACCGCTATAGCCCAAAAGCCCTTACCGATGGATAAACGACGGCTGGCGGCCGATCAGGCGGAGGGTTCCGGGAGCTTCTGCCCCAGTTCTTCCAGCCGGCGGTTTACGGAAGCATAGGCCTTTTGCAGCCCGGCCAGTTCTTTCTCTTCCCGCTCCAGCATGCGGTCGAATTTGCCGAAGTTGCGCTCGATCTTCTCGCGCAGGTGCTCGATGTAGCCCTTCAGCTTTTGGCTCACTTCCTCCTCCAGCTGGCTGCGTCCCCGGGCGACCTCCTCGCGGAAGCCTTTCATGATCTTGCGGCGCTTGGTCTGGCTGCTTACCCCGGCGAAGAGCAGCCCCAGGGTGGTGAGCACGCCGCCCGTGATGTCGAACACCATGCCCTGCGTGACCGTGGCCAGTACGATGCCCACCACGGCCAGGCCGCTGCCGGTGGCCACATTGGGCGACATGGTCCGCTTGTCGGGGAAGAGCTCGGCATCGGTGAAGTTTTCGGAGCGGTGGATGAAGCGCTCGAACTCCTCCTGCAGCTCGCGCATCACGTTCTCGCGCTTCTCGGCAATGTCGCTGAACAGCTCGTGGTCGTTGCGCAGGATGGAGGTGCTGTTGCTGATCTTCAGGTCGATCAGTTTGGCCATCTGCTGGATGCTTTCGGCCAGCTCGTCCACGCCTTCGTTGAGCTTTCGGCGCAGCTCGGTGTTCAGGTCTCGCTCCAGCCCCCCGGCCAGGTCGTCCAGCCATTGGCCGGCCGAGGCGGTCTTGCTGAATACCGAGGCGATGCTGCGGCGCAGCAGGGCAAAGAAGCCCAGGCCGCTGTTCAGCTCCTGCTCCTTCTCGCGGGTGATGCGGTCGTAGCCGGCCAGCAGGTTCTCTACCAGCACGTCCACCTGCCGCTTCGAGCGGCGCTCCTGGTTCTCCAGGGTCTCGGAGATGTCTTTCCGGAAGGCTAGGTCGGCCTCGTACTGCTGCTGCCGCAGGTCGATGCCTTCGCCGATGCGCTCGCCGATGCGGCGGCTCGTTTCCAGGTTGTTCTCCAGCTTTAGCACCGGGGCTTTGCCGCCGGTGATGTTGGCGGTAATGTAGTCGCGCACCTCGCCAAAGCCGCTCTCCTCCGTTTGTCCTTCCAGCTCCTGCTTGGCCGATACGGCAAAGACGACCGGCTCGGCGATGCCCTTCTTTTCGGCCTGCTCGCGCACGCCCTCCCTGTTGATGTGCAAGTCTTCCGCGCTCATCAGGTCCTTCTGCTGCAGCACGAAGATCACCTTCTTGTGCCAGTCCTCCTTGATGAAGTCCAGGAAGTCCCAGGCGCTCTGCCGGTAGGGGTTCTTGGCCTCAAAGACAAACACGATCAGGTCCGAGGCCGGGATGAAGCGCTCGGTGATCTCCTGGTGGTGCTCTACAATGGTGTTGGTGCCCGGCGTATCCACGATGGCGATCTCCCGAAGGATGTCTACCGGCAGCAGGATCTTGCGCAGGAAGGGGTTGATCTCGATGATCTCCTCCGGCTCGCCGTACAGGATCTGCTGAATGGTGTCGGTCATGGGCTGGGGGGCCACCTTGGTGATCTCGCGTCCCGTACCCAGCAGGGCATTGATGAAACTGCTCTTGCCGGACTTCACCTCGCCCACGATCACGAACATGTAGGGCTCGTGGATGCGGTTGCGCAGGTCGCTCATGGTCTGGCCCAGCTCGGCATTGCCGGTCTGTATGGCCAGCTCGTGCAGGTCCTTGGCGATCTCTTCCAGCTGGGCACGCAGGGCGCGCAGATTGGTGTTCAGTAGTGGGGTCACGAAAAGCGTTTTCGTTGGTCTGTACGCTAAAGATAGGAATGTAGAATGAGTTCCTGCTTTTTTTGGCGTGTCCGCTGCGCGGAGGGGGGTGGATGAGCGGTTGGGAGATAAGGTGGATGGGGGACTGAACGATCAAAGGAGGGGCGACCTGGATACGGACCATGACCACGGCCATGACGCTTGCGGTCATGGCAGGGGGCTCTTATGACCAGCTTTGCTTCGTCCTGATCAAAGCCGGTTAAGCTCCGGTCGGTACCGCCGGCGCAGAACGGAAGGCTATACGATCATCCTCCTGCCTTCCGGACCCAGGCAAAACAGGAGGTCCAGCACGCTCAGGTCGGGCAGGAAGCCGTGGCGCTCCTCGAACACTTGCGGATAAGGAGGCAGGGCCAGGGCGGGCGGTTTTTTGGGGTGGATGGCTTTGCGC
>JAJDFU010000602.1 GCA_020528935.1 Saprospiraceae bacterium
TATCAGTCTTTCGTCGAAGCCTGAGGGACCCCCAGGGGGCCAGTACTGTGCCCCGGGGGCTGCCGTCCACACCTCGCCCGGGGGGTGAGGGGCGCCGGTGCCGATGATGTCGTCGTACACCTGGGGGTTGACGGCGGGATCCGTGGAATAGGGATAGCGCCGGATGCCGCCGCCGTCCACGCCGGCCCGAATGGCGTAATTTCCTATGCCACGGGGCTTGGCTCCGTCATCGCCGGCTTGTACGGTAGTCACCAGGGTGAAAAAGTCGCTCCAGCCCTCACCCATCTGTTCGTCGTTGAACAGGCAGCCGGCCTGGCTGGGGCCGCCGGTAAGGCGATTGGAGATGCCGTGGCCGTACTCGTGTGCGATGATGCCGTTGTCGAAGTCGCCGTCGATGCGTTCAGGACCGGTGGTGTTGGGTTGTACGAGCGAGATCTCTACCTCTACATCGTTAATGAGGGCGGCCTTTATCCGCCGGCAATCGCTGGACTTGAGCATAACGGTGGGGATAGAGGGGTTGGTGATCTCCGGTACACCGGACATGCCGATCACGCCTTCTTCAAAATTGCAGATGATCACCCCGACGGCACCGGCTGCCTCGGCATTTGCCGCTTTTTGCTCAAAAAAACAACCGCCCCGGTCGAGGAGGGCGATCTTGCCTTCCACCTCATTTTCATTGACCACCGTCTCACACACCAGATTGGCATTAGAGGTGCCGTCCAGGGCAATGGCTGCCTGAGCGGTCACGGGCGTGGCATTTACAGAAGGCCCAAAATCGGCCTCTCCGGCCTCGTAGGTTCCGGCTATGTCCAGGGGCTCGTTGACGGTCACCAGCCGGTTGGGCTGGGTCGTCCACACGAACATTTGCATGCGTCCGCTGCTGCCGTCGGGCGGCGTGGCGAAGTTGGCGTTGTTGGTGCCGCTGCCGTCCTGGGCTTCGGCATTGATCGCATCATTGCCCAGGCCGCCCAGGCCGTAGTTGTTGTCCTGGAAGTTGCCGGCCGGCTCGTCGAAGCCGTAGCGATAGGCGAGGTCGTGGACGAAATTGTTCATGTAGAAAAGCTGGGTGACTGCCGCATCCTGCATTTCCTGTGGTTCAAACTCATCGTCGTACGGAAAGTCGAAAAGGAGGTCGGGGCCGCCGTCGGGTTCGTCGCCGGAGGAAGCATCCAGGTCGTTGAGATCCAGGTAGGCGTGTACGTTGTTGCCCCGGGTGATCGTGAATTCGGGTCCTGTATTACCGTTGGTATCGTGCCAGCCGAAAGGCGAAGCGATGGAGTCAGCGGGGTTCACCACGATCTGGCGTGGGCCGTGGATGGGGCTTTCTACCGGAGCGGGGAAGACGTGGTAGGTGGCTCCGTCCTCCGCCGTGGCGGCCGCCGGTGCGGCCGGCGAGAACCAAGAGTTCGGGTGCACCGGATCGCAGGCACCGTCCGGCCAGGCCGGAATGTGCCCGTGGTCGCCGAACGAACAATAGACCGTGTAATTCTGCTGATCGAGCATCTCGCCGGTACGCGCATCGACACGCAAGCTCCAGTGATCGGGACTATCTTTCAGGTCGAACGGCATATCCCAGGCCAGGCGCAGGCTGCCATCGGGCATGGGCTGATATACCAGCCGCACTTCGATCTCAGAGCGGGACCAGGCGCCACCCTCGTAGCGGAAGATCTTGGAACCGCGCTGACTGATCTTCCGGGGCAGGGCCGAAGCGTCCAGATCCAGATGGGCCGCCGCCGACTGCATGGCCTTTTCGGCAGAGAGGGCAGGCGAGGTGGCATTCACCCGCTCGTCCAGGCGGTCGAAAAAGCGTTGAGTAGCATGCCGAACTCGGCCCTCCGCATCCAGGTGAATACCGGCGATGGCATTGTGAATCTCATTGCCGGCATAGCGCTGAATGAAATAAACGTGCGTGAGGCCGTTGTGTCTGGAGGTGTACACATCGCTGATCACTACATCAGAGAGATCAGCCGGGCGCAACTGCCATTCGTCCATTTGACCGGACAGATAGGCCCGGGCAGTTTGACGGATATCGGCTCGGTTTTGGGCCACTAGAGAAAGCGAAACGAACAAGAGGAGCAACACGCCCCAGCAAATGCGGATCGAATGTTGGATCATAGGTGAGTAGTCATTCTGGTAATTAAAACAGGAGGGGAAAATAGCAGAATGCGCATACTTCTCCAGAATTGACTTAATGCAAGTTTTGTCAAAGTGTGCCGTTTGTACGTAAGCTGACAAAAGGATTGGCGTATTTTGTGCCCATGCCCACATCACACGATCAACTGGTGTACGGCCGGCATCCCGTCCTGGAGGCCCTTCAGGCCGATCGAGCGATTGACAAGATCATGATGCAGCGCGGCCTGCGCGGTCCGTTCGAGAAAGAGCTCCGGGAGTTGTGCAAGCAGCGGGGCGTGCCCCTTCAGGTAGTGCCTAAGGAGCGGCTCAATGCGCTGGTGCGCAGCAACCACCAGGGGGTAGTAGCCCTGTTGGCCGCCTTTCGCTATCAGCGGCTGGAAGACTTGCTACCCGTACTGTACGAGCGGGGAGATCAGCCGCTGTTGGTGTTGATCGACAAGGTCTCGGATGTGCGAAATTTCGGTGCCATTGCCCGTTCGGCTGAGATATGCGGAGCACATGCCCTGGTGACCAGCCGAAAGGGAGGGGCTGCAGCCAATGCCGAGGCGGTCAAGGCATCAGCCGGTGCCCTAAGCCGCCTGGCGGTATGCCGGGAAAGCAGCATACTGGAAGCGGTGAAGCTGCTGCAGGCATCCGGCATACGTGTAGCCGTAAGCCATCTGGACGGGGAAAAACTGCTGGAGGAGGTGGATCTCACCCTGCCCACGGCCCTGGTATTGGGCTCGGAGGGGCGGGGCGTCAGCCGGGAGTTGATCCAGGCTGCAGATGTCGGCTTTCGCATTCCGCAGGCAGGGCAGATGAACTCGTTCAACGTATCAGTCGCGGCCGGGATCATGCTATATGAGGCCATGCGACAGCGCCTCAAAAGATAGCTCCCGGAAAAACGTTCTTTTCCCGGGAGCATCGTCTCACATTAACAGCTAGTAAAAGCCTTCGCTATATCCTTTGCACTACAGATCGCTGATGCGTCGGATGACCTCGTAGAGCCGCGTGTATTCGTTGACCTCTTCCTCGAAGGGGTCGTGCTCGAGGTGGTTGGCCGAGATGAGCTTGAGGCGCTCCACGCGACCCTGGCTATTCTTTAGGGTCTGTACGTATTTCACCCAAACGGAGCCGTTGTTCTTGACGGCATAGATCTTATTGTCCTTCAGCTGCTTGAAGCCCTCGATCTCCCTGCAGATGACGATGTCGCCATCCTGAATAACCGGTTCCATACTATTGCCGTGGATGGGCAGGGCAACCAGTCCGCTTCCGGTAAGGCCGGGCACGGAAAAAAACTCAAAGTCTTCTTTGGCAAAGCTATCGGGTTCGACAGTCGCGCCGGCAAAGGCCTCGGCACTGGTAAACAGAATATTGCCGCCCAGAGCCTGTCCGGCGAATGCCGGCTGCTTGGGCAAGTCCAGGCCAAAGGGCGTACCCATGCCGTCGAGCATGTAGGACTCATTGACCCCGTACTCACTGCACAGAATGCGAGCGTGCTTGTAGTCGATGCAACGGTTATCGTCGGGGTTGAGAAAGGCCCGAATGATATGCCCGTAGGAGCGGTTGCCCAGGATCTTTTCGGCAAAGTCACCCATGCCTTTGCCATTTCGATCGTTTTTCACGATCTCTCCCCGCTCTTCCAGCATGTGGAATACCTTGACAAAGCGTTCGTTCAGCTCCCGGCGATCTTCTCCAATCATTTTTATTTCGTTTGGATTTGCTGCAATTTAAAACAAATCATTGTAAAAAACAAATAATTTGAAACGAAAATGACTTTCAACTTCTGGTTGCGGGAACGAGTGGCGCAAATACAGAGTGCATCAAACGGTACCGCGATTGCGGGTGCGCCAAACGCTGAGCACCAGGCGCAGGGGAAAGACTACGGCGGCAATGATGCAGCCGGTGCCGAAGAGGAGCATTTCGCTATGTACATAGCGCACCATGCGCAGGTCGGCCTGGCCCAGGGGTACGCCCAGCAGCGCTTCCTGCCCCTCCTCATCGAAAAAGGTCTGGAAGAGATTGAGCTCCTGCACCAGCAGGAATACCAGCGGGATACTGAGAAAGATCAGCGCGAGTTTCAGGGTTTGGCGACGGGCTACGAAGGTGAAGCGAAGCAGAAAGGTATATCGGGTCAGGGTGATGAACCCGACAATGTACAGGGCATTGAGCCCGAAAAAAGGATAGCCGGGTGCGTACAGGTAGATGGGCAGCAGCACGCCGGCAACCACCAGCAGGGTGAGGAGCCACCATAGGATTTCAGCCTTCCAGAGCTGCGCAGCGGTCAGAGCCATAGCGATCGCGAAATTTTACGGGAAGAAAAACGACCGGACGTCCTCTTTTGTTTGGCCGTCCTTTGGGGAGCGGGAAAAAGAAAGGGCCGCGCGAAGTGATCTTCACGCGGC
>JAJDFU010000137.1 GCA_020528935.1 Saprospiraceae bacterium
GCTGGATACCTGAGGGAACTCGACCACCGTGCCATCTGGCAATGCGGCCAGTAAGCCGAAACCGGGATCCTGACCCAGGAAGCCGCTGGCAAAGACCGTAGCAGCACTGCCGGCCAGTCCGGTAAGGTCCACTTCGAAAGATGCGACAACGACGGGATCGTCATTGGCCCGAACATCCAAAATAATACTCAACGGGGGGGATCCTAGATAATCGGTGAATTCGCTGTAGGCAAGATTGTCGACCGCCTCGTCGATCAAGCCGCGCACATCCACATCCACGGCCGGTGCATCGGGCGAGCCGTGGAAAGCGGCAAATTCTACGACACCTGCCACTTCAGCCGCCTCGCGCGCCATGTCGTTGATAGCCAGTTTGAAGGGCGTGGTAGCATCGCCGACGACACCGGTGGCAACAACCACATAGGTTTCGCCGTCCATCAGGGTTACCGTCTCATCGAATACATGGTTGTTTTCCGGATCGGTTTCGCCATCGGCAGCCACTACGATGCGGCGGTCGCCGGCGGGCAGGTCGATGAAGGGCGTGGCCGAGCGAAAAGTGAACGAATCCAGCGCCGGCTCATTGAGGTCGTCGATGTAAACGTCTACGGCCGTGGGGCCGCCGCCCGGCGTGGGGGAGTTGTGGATCACCTGTACCCGGGCATTCTGCGCAAAGGTCAAGGCGCAAAAGCTCAGGAAGGCAAAAAGTAAAAAGATCTGTTTCATACAAACGGATTTTGGTATTACAATCTTAAGTCTGAGGTTAAACGCATCGGCATAGGAGGGGTTTGCCGATTAGCCAATTGTTTGGTCCCAAAGATGCCATAAACCACGGTTTTTGCTATTTCTGGGCAAATGCTCAGCCCTTTGCCCGGACCTTCCGGTTCCATGGCATCGTCCCCTTCAAAAGTTTTTCCCCGCCAGAAGCAAGGGTCTGTTTTCCGCTCTGTCTATCCGTATCGCATTCATTTTCTGCCCTTTTACTTTTCGTTCCCTCATTTATTCTGTTTTTTTATCGGCCGGGAAACGCCTTTTCCCGCAACCATTCCATCAAGATCGCTCTTCATGCAGCTCTTGTACATCGAATTACCTGTGCTCATTCAGGCCCCTGTTCATCCGGAGGACGAGAAGCTTCGGGCCAGGCTCGTGGGATTTCCCGCTTTTCAGGTTCAGGCAGATGACCGGGAAGATGCACTGCGCCAGTTGCGCAAGAATTGGGAGCGCTCTTTGGAGGATGAACGCCCTCCTTTTCACCGGCTCTCTTTGGCCCTTGCCCTTAGCCAGGCTACCGCGGAAAAAGTACCTGTAAGCTGGCGAGAGAAGAGAACCGTGCTGGAAGGCCTTACCTGGCTGATCCGCTTTCCCCGATATGAAACAGGGACAGCCATTCACTTTCCCTGTTTGTCCGAATGCTTTTTTGCCATTGAGAAAGCGGAGCAGGAAAAGGCCATTCTTCAAGAGGTTTTCAAATCCAAGCGAGGCAAAAAATCCAGGCCCCTGCCCAAGGAACTGCTGGCCCAGGAAAAAGACCGCCTGGCCTGGCTGAGTACCAACCTCCCCGTACACGCGATTCCCCTGAAATGGCAGCGCAATTTTTGGGGATTTCAGGCTGCCGGCAATCAGAAGCAGGCAGGCAAGGAAGAACTCCAGCGGCTGAGCACCTGCCTGAACGATGAATTTCCCTCCAGGCTGGCCCGCTCCTGGTACCGGGAAGAGGAAGTACAACAGCTCGAAGCGCTCCTTTTCGACACCGCCCATCGCCCGGTGGTCGCGGTAGGGCCGGAACAGAGCGGGCGGCACAGCCTGATCGGCGAGGTCTTGTTCCGCTATCTGGACCGGAAGCCCGAGGCGCCGGCCCGCCGCTTCTGGCAGGTAGATCCCAACCGGCTGATCAGCGGCATGAGCACCGTAGGGCAGTGGGAAGAACGCCTGGAGAACATATTGCTTTACTTGCACCGCCCCACGGAAAACCACCCGCAACCCGACGTGCTGATCCTGGACCACCCCCTGAGCCTGCTTCGCCTCGGGCAATCTTCGAGCAGCCGTCTTTCTTTTGCGGATGTGCTCGGCGCCTGGATGGAAAAAGGCCTGGTGAAGGTCGTTCTCACGGCAACCCCCGCCCAGTGGAATAAGCTGCGCGAACGCGCACCCCGCTTTGCCGACCTCTTCCTGCCGTTCCGGCTGCGATCCTACAATCTGGAGGAAAGCCTGCCCATGCTGATCCAGAAAAAACGCTGGCTGGAACAGCACTACAAGAAGACCTTTTCGGTACAAGCACTACAGGAATTCATCCAGCTCTACCGGCAGTATCTCCAACCTCGCCCGCTGCCCGGCGCTCTGGCTTCGATGATGGATGCCATGGCCCGGACCCATCGCTCGGACGAGCTGCGCGCACCGGAAGTGCAACGGTGGTTTTTCGAACAACAAGGCGTGGCGCGGGCCCAGTCTTTCTTCTACGAACAGGACCGCACGGCCACCTACCGGGACCTGCTTCAGCAGGGACTGAAAGGCCAGCAGCAGGCCGTGGAGGCCCTGGCCCAGGTGCTGGAACTTATCCAGTCGCGCTGCGCACCCTCCGGACGCCCCATCAGCACCTTCCTCTTTGTGGGGCCCACCGGCGTGGGCAAAACCCAGGCTGCCAAGGTGCTTTCCCAGGTCTTGCTGGGCACAGAAACGCCGCTGCTGCGCTTTGACATGAACGAGTACGTGGACGCCTCGGCGGTGGAACGCCTGTTGGGATCCTGGAACCGCCCCGAAGGCCAGCTCACCTCCCGGGTTCGCTTCCGGCCCTTCGGCGTGCTGCTCCTGGACGAGATCGAAAAAGCCCATCCGGCCGTCCACGACCTGCTACTCCAGGTCCTGGACGAAGGGCGGCTGACCGATGCCGGCGGACGTACGACCTACTTCCACAACCTGGTCATTATCATGACCTCCAACCTGGGCGTGGACCGGGCCTCCCGCATCCCCACCTTCGACAAGCCCGAAGCCCAGGAACAGAATCTGCTCTACATCCGCGAAGTCGAGCGCTTCTTCCGGCCGGAATTCGTGAACCGGATCGATGAGATCGTGGTGTTTCAGCCGCTGTCGCCCGAACACATCCTGGAGATCGCTCAGCTGCAGATGGAAGAACTGCTCCAGCGCGACGGTTTTCTGCGTCGAACAACCCTGCTGAGTATCTCCAAAGACGCCCTGGAGTGGGTTGCCCGCCGCGGCTACGACGCCAAGATGGGCGGTCGGGCCCTCAAACGGCAGATCGAAAGGGATCTGACTGCACTCACCGCCGAGCAATTGCTGCAGATCCCTTCCGATACGCCCGTGATCCTGGAGGTCCTGCTTCGGAACAATGCCCTTACTCCCGTGCTGGAGCCCCTGCGCTTTGCACCTGCGCTCCGCCGGACCTGGATGCCCAGGCTCAACACCCAGCGCCCGGGCCGGCAGATCAACGAACTCCTGAAAAGGGTGCGCGGCATGCAGTCCGAACTCTCCAGTTCCGAACTGAATTCCGGCAACCTCCTGCACGCCTCCGAAGGCCGCGCTCAATGGGCTTTTTTCCACCACAAGGAAAAACTCGCCCAACTGCAGGAAAAGCTGGAACACCTCCTGCTCCACACTGCCCAATTGCACAGCCTGCCGGCCATGCGCTTCGGCCTGGCTTCTTTTTTCCAGGAGGACGAACTGGTTCATCTGCGCGATGCTCAGGCCGAAGATCTGCTCGACCGCTCCGTCATCAGCCAGCTGGCCGAAACCTACCGGCTCAGCAACCCCCTGTGGGATCAGCAGGAGAGCGGCCTGCTGGAAGCCTGGGTCGACCTCCAACTCCTGGAGCAGGACCAACGCGCGGTCAACCAGCAGCAGATGGACGACCTCTTCTTCGCCCTGCGCTCCCGCTCCAACGAGATCGATCCCACCATCCTGCAATGGCTGCAGGAACAGTACCGCTCGCTCTTCAACGCCCTGGATCTGAATGCCGACTGGCACCGGGGGCGGCAAGCTTTTCACCTCACCGGCTTTGGCCTGGAGGCCTTGCTGCGGCCCGAAGTGGGCATTCATCTATTCTACACGGCCCACCAAAGCCCCATTCCGGTGCAGGTGAGCCTGGAGAGCGAAGCGCAGGAATCGTCTTCGGAAATTATCCGGCTGTACGAAAACCGGCAGGTGCTTACCGACCTGCGCTCCGGCCTGAGCAGTGCCGTGCCCCTGAGCCCGGCCGAATGGAAAGTGCTGCTGTATGCGGGAAGTCAGGTCCGGGAATTCAAGCCGGAGCAGTGAGGACGAGAGAGGCATATCGCTGCCAAATTGCTAAGTTTGGGCCAAGATCTTTCCACTCCATTGAAGATGATCACTGCGCAGACCTATGATGAACCAACTCGAAGCTTTCGGGCAGATCCAGGCCCTCATTTTTGATGTGGACGGGGTATTCACCGACAACACTGTGCTGGCACAACCCGACGGCGAACTGCTTCGCAGCTTCAATATCCGCGACGGCCTGGCCGTCAAGCTGGGCGTGCGGGCCGGCCTGCGCTTTTTTGCCATCACCGGCGGCCAAAGCGCGGGCACCGTCAAGCGCCTGGAAGGCCTGGGCTTCGAGGAGGTGCGCCAGGGCGTGCCGGACAAGCTGGCAGTGTACGAAGAGCTGGTGGAGATCCATCGCCTGGACGAAGGGCGCCTCCTGTACATGGGCGATGACCTGCCCGACTATCCCGTCATGCGACGGGTGGCCCTGCCCGTATGCCCCCGGGATGCCAGCCGGGAAGTGCTGCGCATCTCCCAGTACGTATCCGCCTACCCCGGCGGCCGGGGCTGCGTACGCGATGTAGTGGAGCGCCTGCTCCGCATTCAGGAAAAGTGGCCCCTGATGGAGGAGCCCGACGAAAGCTAATCGCCCATGGCGCTTTTCCGGCTGATCCGGCTGCCCAACCTGCTCCTGCTGGGGTTTTGCCAGGCCATCCTGGCCGTGCTTTTCGTCTGGCCGGCACTCCGGTCGGCCGGTCTGCCTTTAGCGCTCGGCCCCTCCGCGCTTTCCGTGCTGATCCTGACTACCCTCTGCCTGGCCGCCGCCGGATACATCTTCAACGACCTGCAGGACCTGCCCACCGATCGCATTAACCGGCCGGACCGCCCCTTGCCCAGCGGCGCCATGCGAGCCCGGCAGGCCCGGGCGTGGCTGCTCCTCTTTGCATTGGCCGGTGGTGTCGCGGCAATAGCCGCAGCCCGAATGAGTGGCCAGTGGACACGGCTTTGGCTTTACCCCGCCGCCGGCATCGGCCTGTATGTATACTCCACCAGGCTCAAAGGCCGGGGCCTGGCCGGCAATATGCTCATCGGCCTCTTCTGCGCCGCCGCCGCCGCGCTGCCCGCCTGGGCCGAAAGCCGAAACCTGGCCCGGCTGACCGGACCGGCATTCCGGCCTTTCTGGATCCTGACCGGAGCTTTTCTGGGGTTTGCCTTTGCCCTTACCGTATTCCGGGAGCTGGTCAAGGACCTGGAAGATCAGGAAGGCGACCGCCGGCAGGGCTACCGCACCTTTCCGGTGCAATACGGACAACAACCGGCCAAGAACCTGGGGCTGGCGATCGGACTCGCCTGCGGGCTCGGCGCGCTCCTCCTCCTCGGGCTTATCGGGGAGCACCTTGCGGCATGGCAGTGGATCACCGGCCTTATTGGTTTACCGACTCCGATTTTTATTGCAATACTGCTTTTGTATCGCGCAGATAACAAAGCTCAATTCCATAACCTAAGTCAATTCAACAAGCTCGGCATGCTATGCGGCATGATCGCACTTTGCCTGTTTGCAACATCAATACTATGAACTGGACCGACAAGACCATCCTCCTGGCCTCCAAATCACCACGCCGCCGACAATTATTGGAGTTAGCCGGCATCCCGTTTGAATTGCGCAGCCAGGACGTGGACGAGGACTTCCCGGAAAACATGCCGGCCAAAGAAGTAGCGCCCTACCTGGCCCAGAAGAAAGCCCGGGCCGCTGCCCACCTGCTGGAAAGCGACAGGCAGATCCTGCTCACTGCCGACAGCGTGGTCATCCTCGACGGCCGAATTTTCAACAAGCCGGCCCACCGGGGCGAAGCGCAAAACATGCTTGGCCAGCTCTCCGGCCGCCGGCACACCGTCATCACCGGTGTATGTCTTCGATCCCGGTCTAGAGAAGAAGTACTGAGCGGGGTATCTCAGGTTTATTTCAATACATTGACCAAGGAGGAAATTGACTTCTACATCGATCAATACCAGCCCTTCGATAAGGCCGGTTCGTACGCCATCCAGGAATGGATCGGCCTATGTAAAATAAAACGCATCGAAGGCACCTATGCCAATATCATGGGATTGCCGGTGGACCTGGTGTACGAGGCCCTGGGGAGGTTTTGAAGATGGGTAGGTGGACAAATGATGGACTGCCGTACTGACCATGACCATGACGCTATCGGTCATGGCGGGGCGCTATTAAGGCAAGCTTTGCTTCGTCATAATCAAAGACAACTTCGCTCCGGTCAGCCCCCTTCGCGAACTGGCTACTGCTAATTGCCGGCTGAACAAAACTACTCCTCGATCCGCCACACCCACTTGCCTTCGGCATCGAAATAACCGACTTGGTCGCCTTGTTCCACGCGGTAGATGCCGTTGCCGGCATAGCCGATGTACTCGTAATCCGGGCGGATGAGTAGCTCGCCCTTGAGGTTGGAAAGGCCGTTGAAGCCGCGCACGCGCACCTTGGCGAAGCCGTTCTCGAAGTCGCCGATGCGGTCGTACTTGGGCGGGATCACCTCAATGCCCTTTTGATTGATCACGCCCCACTTGCCGTCCACCTGCACCACAGCCACGCCGTTGCGAAAGGGGCTGGCCTGGTCGTAGTACCCGTCGTATACGGTAGCGCGGTCGGTGATGTAGAAGAAGCGATAGGACGGATCGCGCACCAGTCCCCTACCCTCCCGGAAGCGCAGCAGGCGGTTGATGCCGGGCTCCAGCACCAGATTGCCTTCCTGGTCTACCAGGCCGGAGCGACGAATGCCCTGGTACACCACGGCGGTGCCGTCGTCGAAGCTCTCGCAGCGGGAGAAGGCAAAGTCCACCACTTCTTCACCCCGGGGGTTGATATAGCCGCAGAGGCCGTCGCGTTGCACGGCGGCCAGCCCCTCGGAAAAGGGGGACACTTTGGAAAAGCGAGGCGGGACGACGAGCTGGCCCGTCGTGTCGATGTAGCCGTAGCTGGCTTTCACCTTAACGGCGGCCAGCCCTTCGGAAAAGGGTTCGATATCCTGGTAGCCCTGCAGGGTGATGAGTTCGCCCCGCAGGTTGAGGAGCCCCTTCCGGATCCGGTCCGAGCCGTATTCGACTATGGCCAGCCGGTGTTCGTTGAAGCCGGAAATGTGGATGTAGCGCGGCTTACAGAGCCAATCTCCGGCGGTATTGATCAGGCCGAAGCGGTTGCCGGTCATCACGCGGGCCACCCCGTAGCGAAAGTCGTATCCCCGCTCGTATTGCGGCTGAATGACAAACTGGCCGTACCAATCCACATAACCCACGCCTTGCCGGGTGTACACCCAGGCCAGCCCCTGGCTGAAATCCCCCAGGCGCGAATATTGGATGGGCAGCACCTCTTCGCCCTGCTTGTCGATAAAGCCCCAGTTGTTGCCCACTCGCACGGCGGCCCTTCCCTGGTGAAAGGGCCGGGCCTCCTTGAAGCGACAGGGGATCACTTCCAGTCCGTTGCGGTCCACATAGCCCCACAGGCCATTGCGCTTCACGGCCAGGCGCCCCTCGCTAAAGGTGCCGATGTCGTCGAAGATAGTCCGGATGGCGAGGCGGCCCTCGGAATCGATGAGGCCGTATTTGGGCTGGTGCACGTACACCCGCACCATGTTCTGCCCGCTGTGCTCCAGGAAGTGCACATCGTCGTAGGCACAGCGAATGAGGATCTTTCCCGACCGGTCGATCATACCCCACTTACCGCGCTTTTGTACAATGCCCACCTCCTGCTCGAAGGGGCGGGCAAAATCGTAGCGCGCGGGCACGACGAGCCGCCCCAGAGTATCCATGTACCCCCAGGAACAGTCCTCGCAGGTGACCAGGGCGGTCTGGTCAAACTCCCGGTCGTAGTCCGTATAGCTCACCAGTTCCGACTGGGCCAGCAGAGAGCTTCGAAACAGGCGCAGCGGCCCCAGGTGGCCTGCGGGCTCCAGAGCAGCCGAAATGCGGCCGGCCGGGCTCACCCGCGCCAGGCCATCCTCAAAGGTGCCGAGATAGGCCAGGTCTTCCTGCAGCATGCGACCGCTGCGATGGAGAAGCCCGTAGCGCCCGTTGGAAAGCAGGCAGCCGGCTGCCGGCATGCCGTTGAGGAAATCCTCCAGGCGCACGTCCAGCAGGTTGATCTCGGTGACCAGGGCGCCCAGCCGGTTGTCCACCAACCCGAAGCGCTGACTGAAGCGGTAGGCGGTGCGTTCAAACTGCAACTTGGTATCGGTGTACATTCCCACCAGCGTGAGGCCGATCTCCGGCAAGGGCTCCACAGATGAAAAGACCGGCTCGATCTGTACGGCTCCGTCAGCTAGCCGGCGCAGGCCCCAGCGTTCCTTGACCGGATCGAAAAACCACTCGAACTCGGGCAATTGGAAGCGGCTCATGCGCCGGGCGGCCGGGCCGCGTCGCTCGGCGGCCGCACCCTGGATCGAAATGCTGAAGTGGCGGTTGAACTGCGCATCTTCCACGGGCAGGCCCTGCTCGTCGAAGGTGTACAGGATCACGGAATGGCCGTCCAGGCTGTCGGTATGCCGGAAGGCTTTGGCCTGCCGGTCGGTCCACTCCACCCGCGCGTACACCGGCGGTACCACTTCCTGCCCGTAGTGGTTGATCAGGCCGTAGCGGCCCTGCCGCTTGATCAGAGCGAAGCGCCCCCGGGGCGGAGCGATGTAGTTGTAGTCGAGGGGAAGCTCCAGCTGGTTGAGGCGGTTGGCAATGCCCCAGCGACCGTCTAGTTTGACGCGATAGAGATCCCGGGTAAAGACCTGGATATCTTCGTACTGTGCGGGCAGGAGGCGCCGGCCGCAGCCGTCCAGCAGTCCCAGGTACTTTCCGCGCCGCATCAGCACTTCCTGCCCCTCGAAAGGCAAAAAGTCCGCTGCCGCCGCATCTTCGACCAGTCGCTTGCAGCCGATGGCGTACAGGACCCGCTCTTCGTTCTGCTGCAGCTGGAGGAAGTGGTCGGAAATGCGGGAAACGCCCCGATAGCTCGCCGGAGCAATCGTTTTGCCGGACATATCCTGGATGCCCCAGCGGCCGTTCTGCCGGAACAAGAGGGTCTGGTCGCCGTAGAGGCGCAGTTCGTCGGCCAGGGGCGGCAGGATCACCTTTCCCGAGGTCGAAAGCAGGCCCTGTTTTCGATTGCGGCTGCACAACAGATGACCGGACGGCAGCAATTCCAGCTGCTCGTATTCCGGAGCCGTGAGGCGGCGCCCCGAATCGTCGACCAGCCCCCAGAGTCCGTCCCGGCGAAAGCTAATCAACCCGCCGCCCAGGGAGCGCACTTCCTCGTAGCCGGACGGCAGCAAAAGCCGGCCATCCAGGTTGATCACCTGCCATTGGTCGCGCACCATAACCTCCACCAGACCGGAATCGATCATGCGCAGGTCCTGGTAGCGAGGCGGAATGACCTCCCGGGCTTGGGCATTCAGCAGGCCTACCCCACCGTCGCGCTGCATGATGGCCATGCCGTAGTGCTTGAACTCCCCGATGGCATCGTAGCGAGCCGCCAGGACGATGCGGCCTTCCTGATCGATCAGCCCCCATTTCCGGTCAATCTTCACCGGAAAGAGAGCCTGTGACCAGGCACCCGTGAGCAAAGCTCCAAGCAGTAAAAAGGTGGACCAAACTCGTTTACCCATAAAAAGCGGATTGCTCCGGCCCCGGCGAACGACACCTGCGTGCCGGGCTGGTACGTTTTCCCGTTGCAGGATCCGATGCGCAGCACGGTATCCTGCAACCGCTGTCGGCTTAAAAACGCATCGAACCGGTTTTCCGGTATATGTGGCTGGCTAACAAAGGTAGCACATTCCGCTGCCGCCTTCCCCGACGCGGCCGGATAGTTTACCCAACTGCCGGAAATTCAAGGGGAAAGAGGGCTTTCAGACCCGGACGGGCAATCGGCCCAGGCAAATTCCCGGACCGGCGACCAGCCGCCGGGTCCGTTTTGCAGCAGCCAAAACGAACAGCTCGTAAAACTGCGGCGATACGACTGCCGGGAAAAATACGCCCAGGCCGCGCTGAATTTGGGTTTGGAAAGATCCTTGAACGCCACGGTCATATGGGGATGAAAAGGGTATTTGGATGAGTTGGAAATGCCCAGCTCGCCGTAAACCAGTTGTTCCAGCTCCTCTTGCAGTGCGATCAGGCGGGCATTCGGCTCCACGTACACGAAAATCACCCGCGGCGGAAAAGCATCGAAGTCCCGAAGACGAATGGCGAAAGCCGGACGGGCAGCTTCCCGGGCGAAGCGCGCGCATGCGCCCAGGAGCAGCGCCTCCTCCTTTTTCCAGTGGAAGGGCGGAATGAGCGTAATGTGCGGGGGCGAGCGCAATGCCCGGCCGGTGCGAAAATGCTCGCGGGCGTACTGCTTAAAGGCCGTGACCTCAGCCTGGATGTGGGCGTCGGGCAGGATGCCCAGAAAGTACAGGGGCGGTCCTTTGTGGATCTCCCGGCCCATCAGCGCTTAAAGGTAACGCGCCGGCCTTTTTGTTCTTCGTCGAAGAGGCCCATGTCGTACACCAGGTGGCCGCCCACGATCGTCTGGTTCACCTTGCCCTTAAAGGTGTGCCCTTCGAAGGGCGACCAGCGGCACTTGTACTCCAGGTTTTCGGGCTGCACCGTCCACTCGGCATTCGGGTCCACAACGGCCACATCGGCCCAGAACCCCTCTTCCAGATACCCCCGGCGATCGATCTGGAACAATTCGGCCGGGGCGTGGCACATTTTCTCCACAATGCGCTCCATGCTGATCTTGTCCTGGTGGTAAAACTCCAGCATGATGTTCAGGGCGTGCTGTACCAGCGGCAGTCCGGAGGGGCAACTGAAGTAACTGTTCTGCTTTTCCTTCCAGGTGTGGGGCGCATGATCAGTAGCCACAACATCTATGCGATCGTCGAGTACGGCCTTCCACACGGCCTCGCGATGGCGGGCGGCTTTGATGGCGGGATTGCATTTGATGGCACTTCCTTTGGCCGCGTAATCATCGGCCGAAAAATAGAGGTGGTGAACGCAAGCCTCAGAGGTGATGCGCTTGGTCGCCAGGTCGCCGCCCTTTTCGAACAGGTCCAGTTCCTCCTCCGTGGTGATGTGCAGGACGTGGAGCCGGGTATCGTACTCCTTGGCGAGCTTTACCGCCATAGAGCTGGATTTGAGGCAGGCCTCCACATTGCGGATCTCGGGATGCATATGCATTGGCACCTCCTCGCCGTATTTTTCCCGGGCCTTGGCCTCGTTGGCCCGTACCGTTCCTTCGTCCTCGCAGTGGGTGGCAATGAGCAGTGGAACCTTGGCAAACAGGCCTTCCAGGGTTTTTTCGTCATCCACCAGCATATTGCCGGTGCTGGACCCCATGAAGACCTTCACGCCGCATACGCGCCGGGGATCGGTGCGCAGCACCTGCTCCAGATTGTCGTTGCTGGCCCCCATATAGAACGAAAAGTTGGCCAGCGAACGCGAGGAGGCCCGAAGGTATTTGGCTTCCAGCAACTCCTGGGTAAGCGTGGACGGCTTGGTGTTCGGCATTTCCATGAAGGTGGTGACGCCACCGGCCACGGCGGCCCGCGA
>JAJDFU010000456.1 GCA_020528935.1 Saprospiraceae bacterium
GACATAAGTGGTTGAAAACAAGCGTGTTTTCAGCCACTTATCGTCATTATTCACGAATTTTCGTGAATAATCCGGGTTAAATCATACCGTTTCAAGTATGAAATAACTTCCGGGTCATTTCATACTTGAAACGGTATTAGTCCTCTTCTACGCGCACTCCTCTGCCAAAAGCTACGTAATTCTTTATATGTTCAGCGGCCGACTTGGGTTCGGGATAGTACCAGGCGGCATCGGCACTTTGCGCTCCGTCCACCTCAATGTTGTAATAAGATGCCCGGCCTTTCCAGGGGCAGGTAGTATGGGAAGAACTCTCGGAAAAGAAGTCCCGGCGGATAGCGTCCGGCGGGAAGTAGTGATTGCCTTCCACGACTACGGTCTCTTTGCTTTCGGCCAAGACTTGACCGTTCCAGCTTGCTTTCATTGAATCAGGCGTTGTTATAGATTTTCAAAATGGGTTGGCGAAGCATGGCTCCCGTATCCGACAACAAAAACCGGATTGCCTCGGCCACCTGCCCGGGAGGCACCCAGTCCGACGGATCGGCATCGGGCATGGCTTGTCGATTGACGGGGGTATCCAGGGTAGACGGCACTACCACGGAGGCCACAATATTTTCCTTCTTTCCTTCGGCATTGATCAGCTCGGCGAGCTGAAAGATCAGCCCTTTGCTCAGGGAGTAGGCCACGAGGTTTTTTCCCTGGTTCGGGACCAGCGCCGGCCGGGTGCCGACTAAAACAAAGCGCCCGCCTCCCTGTGCGCGGAAGAGCTGAAACAGAGGCGATACCATGTGGTAGGCCGTGTAGAAATTGAGGCGAAACATATCCTCTACCGCAGCTTTGTCGGTTTGCCTCAGGTTTCCGGCTGCAAAGCCGCCCACCAGCAACAGGCCGGCGGCGATGTGCTCGTATTTCTTTTGCATGGACTTCACATAGGATCGGGCCTGCTCTTCATCAAAGAGGTTGACCTCCTGGCTGTGCAGCCGTTCGTGCTTCAGAAATCCGGGGTCATCCGCCGGTCCCAGCACCGCTTCTACGGTATGGCCTTCGTCCAGCATGGTCTGGGTGACGGCTTGCCCCAGATGGCCGGCAGCGCCGGTAATGATCAGGGTATCAGACATGAGGGTATCAAGCATTTGATGCATTAAAATCCTGCGGAGGCAAAGCGAGCAGCGCCTCGCGCAAGGTAGAAATGCTGATCCGATGATGGGAGGTATGGAAATCCACCTTCCCGTGACGGAACAGCAAAAGCTGGGGGGATTGATGGCGCACGCCCGCTTCCTCAGCGATCCGATTGGAGAGGGCACGATGCCTTAAGATATCGAGATACCAGAGTTCCAGGGCATCTGGTTCAAATGGCCAGTCCCGGCTCAATTGCCAGAGGGCCATACTGCTCACCCCGCAACGCGTACTGTGTTTAAAAAGAGCAACTGGCTTTTGAACAGAATTTTCCAGCATCTCGTTCAGCTGAGGATCTTGGGTGAGTACTTTCCAGTCGGGAGGAAGGTCAGGGGATTGGGCTTGCAACAACTCGTCCAGGAAACGCATAGATCGGTTTTAACACATGCAAAGCAAAAAAACGGCATAAGCGTCTCCAGAGTTCGATATACGGATGTGCGACAACTTCCAAACCGCCGGCCTGAAGGGTACACTATTTCAACGCGAGCTTAGAGGTGGCCAGTCGCTTAACGTCAAAACCTCAGGTCGTAGAAGGTAGATGTATCGGCAATGAAACTGGGGTATAAGGACGGAAGGCTCGGACAATCCGAATTTGCAGCTATTTTTTTTGTAAAGGGTATCATTCCCGGGCCAACAGCTCGCGCACGGCCAGGTCGATGCGCTGCAGCGCATTGGGCATGGACCCGAAAATGGAACGCACGACCTTTCCATCGGCATCCGCCAGGATCCAGTGCGGCGTACCTTCCGCTCCGAGGGCGTCGTAAGCGAGATGATCATCGTCCACATACACCGCGAAAGGCAAGTGATATACCTCGGCTATTCCCCCGATCTGAGCACTCGAGTATTCGGGGCCCTCGAGCCGGGTGTGGAGGCCGATCACCTGCAAGCCGGGATAAGTCAGGGCCATCTCGCGGGCAAAAGGCAAGGCCCGGGCCTTGCATCCCGGGCAGCCGATGCTGAAGATCAGCAGCAGGAGCGGGCGTCCCCCAAAGTCGGACAAGGCCGGAGCGGGATGGCCCTCCAGGTCCGATGCCTGCCAAACGGGGAGTCGCGTATTCATGAGTGAATGCGTTCTAGAAATTGCTGCCGCTTGATGCGCACCGCCCGAGTGGCATAGTCGATGAGCAACCCGGTGGCCACAGCGAGAAAGAACAAACCGCCAGCCATTAAGCCCATGGGCAGATCCCCGGAACTACTCTGCACCGCTGCCACAAATCCGCCGAGCACGAAAAGGGCTGCACATAAATACAACCCTATCAAAGCGAGATGAAGGCGCTGCAACTGCCGGATCTTTTGCCGGAGCAGGGCTACCCGGCAGACCTCCTCCTTGAGCAGCACTTCCACTTCTGCCGCCAGGGCAATGGCCCAGTTGGTCGTAGAGATAATCAACAAGCCCACACCCGGTAAGACGGTTAGGGGAAATATCCAGTTTTCCACTGTTTTGACGGACAAAATACGTGGAAAGAATGGTCAAGCGGTCTTTTGGCTAACGGATTCGCACGGTAAAAAAGCGTCCGAACTTTTGAAAGGCTTCCCGTTTCAGCTCCCGGTAATCCCGTTGGAAAACGTCGTCATTTACCGGGCGGGGCGGGCGTTTGCCGGCGGACACCGTTTGGTTGAGCGGGTTGAAGTGGTCCGCCTGGGCTTGCAGCTGATTCTGCTCCTTGAACGCTTGCTGAAAGGCCCTGAAGCGTTCCTTCAGTTGGTCGTATGTCGAGGCATCGTCTTGGCGGCACATACTTTTGCACTGATCCAGCAGTCGGATGTAGAATTGGGTTTCCTTTTCCAGGAAAGCGATATCCGGAACCCTCCCTTCGGGCCGGTTCCAGGAACGCTGCACAGAGCGGCGAAATCGGTTGTTGGTCAGGGATGTCATAACAATTTGGTTTTCAATGCACAGATCGTATCCTAAATCTATTACTTGTCCAATTCGTCATAAGTTCGCGTTGCAGCACGATTTGCCGAGGCCACTTGGTATTAAAACAAGAATAAGTCTCTGGACCCCGCGAAGCAATGATCTTTGCAAGACCTTCCAGTGACATTTGTAGTTGCCGTATTGGGGCTAATCCGCGTTCTTGCCCGAATAGCAAAAGCTGCAATTGAAGAGGAATCAAACTCCTGAAGCTGCCAATTGTTTGTACATTCGATAAAGAAGTACAATCCTACGGCATCCGGTACCCGTTCTGCACGCAAGGCTCTCATCGCAGCGATTCCCTTGATGTCCGTCTAAGACGCAGAGGCGGCAAATACATGTTCGGCCGGGTTCAACAACAACATATGGCTACTCCTAATTTCAGACCTAAACAAAAACCCGAACAACCTCAAAACGGCAAGCCCGAGAACGGTGGCGGCAAACCCTCTTCGGGTTTTAACATACGCTGGCTGTACTTTCTGCTGCTGGCCATCTTGTTGGTACAGTTCGGCCTCACGTATTTCGGCACTCAGCCGGAAGAAATCTCCTACACGACCTTCAAGCAGGATCTGCTCGCCAATCAGCAGGTGGATCGCATCACCGTGGTCAACAAGGAGAACGCCGAGGTTTTTATCAAAAAGGAAGCGCTGGGCCAGGGAAGACACAGCGAGATCGACACGGCCCAGTCAGGTCCGCACTACACCTTCACCATTGGCTCCATTGAAAATTTCGAATCCGATCTCGAGAATGCTCAGGAGGACGTTCCGCCTGAAGAACGCATCGAACTGACCTATGTGACCCGCACCAACTGGATCGGCGATATTCTGGCCTGGGTGCTGCCCTTTCTCATCATCATAGGCATCTGGTTTTTCCTGCTCAATCGCATGCGACCGGGAGGCGGACAACTGGGCGGCCGCAACATTTTCGACTTCGGCAAATCCACCGCCCAGTTGTTCACCAAGGATACCGAAAGCAAGGTCACCTTCGACGACGTGGCCGGACTGGACGAGGTGAAAGTGGAGGTGCGCGAGATCGTGGACTTTTTGAAGGATCCCGAAAAATACACCCGCCTGGGGGCCAAGATCCCCAAAGGCGTACTGCTGGTTGGCCCTCCGGGTACTGGCAAGACTCTGCTGGCGCGGGCGGTGGCCGGCGAGGCCGGGGTGCCGTTCTACTCGATTTCGGGCTCGGAATTCGTGGAAATGTTCGTTGGCGTGGGCGCCTCCCGGGTGCGCGACCTGTTCAAAAAGGCCAAACAAAACTCCCCCAGCATCATCTTCATCGACGAAATCGACGCCATTGGCCGAAGCCGGGGCAACGCAGCCTCTTTTAAGACTAACCACACGCGCGAAAACACCGTGAACCACAAGCTGGCCGAACAGGACGGCTTTGGCACAAACCCCGGGGACATTCGAACGCAGA
>JAJDFU010000190.1 GCA_020528935.1 Saprospiraceae bacterium
GGGGGGAACGGTGTCGAACTGGGATGGTAGATCTGTCCTAAGTTCTTTCTTGCGGTATGTTCGCTGCGCATTGAATCGCGGGCGGTCGTGGGAAGCGAGCTTCAGACCGCCTTTGAGGAGAAAGGCGGTCAGGTCGTCAGGAGCAGTGACATCTGTCCGCCGAACTACAGGCCGAAAACAGAAGCGGAAAAGGCGGAGGCCATGGACCGGATCAAAACCGAGGGTGCACAGGCCATCATGACCGTAGCCCTTAAAGATACCAAGTCCGAAACCTACTACGTGCCGGGGAATACCACCTATATGCCCACGGCTTATCCTTACTACGGCAGCTACTGGGGGTACTACGGCTACACCTATCAGCGGGTGTACGAACCGGGCTATTACGGCACCAGCGAGACCTATTTTCTGGAGGCCAACCTGTTTGACACCAACACGCAGGAGTTGTTGTGGTCTGCCCAGTCGGAGGCCTACGACCCCGGCGGTCTGAAGTCTTTTAGCCGGGAGTACACCAAGACCCTTCGAAGGGAAATGCAGAAAAAGGGCCTGATCGACTAGACCAATCTTCGTTAACCTCAAACCTGAACTCGTGAATCACTTTTTTTCAAGGCAGCGGATAAGTGCCCTGTTCGTTGCGACCGCGCTGCTGGGGCTGCTCTCCGGCTGCAGCGGTGTTTCCAGCCTGCCGGCCGTCACCGATCCGGCGACTAACAGTTACAACCAGGGCCAGGTGATCTGGCGCGATCTGGCCACCCCCGATGTGGAGAAGGCCAAGGCTTTTTACGGAAGCGTTTTCGGCTGGACGTTCGAGGACGAGGGCAGGGGCGACGACCGCTACACGGCGATCCGCCACAATGGCAAGGTTATAGGTGGCATGCTGCCCATGGCCAGTGTGGAAGGCCAGCGGGGCGAATGGATCTGTTCTTTTTCCTCGCCGAATGTCGCCACCGATGTGGAGAAGATCCAAGCCAAAGGCGGCAAATTGCTCGGCGGTCCGATCCTCATGAACGGGCGCGGAGAGCAGGCCGTAGTGACCGATCCCCAGGGCGCAATATTCGGTTTGCTGCGTTCTTCCACAGGCGATCCCGCTTTAAACGGCGGCGTGCCGGAAGGCGGCTGGCTCTACACCGAGCTCTGGGCCACGGATGCCGGACCGGCCAAGCGCTTCTACAGCGAGACCTTCGGCTACATCGCCCGAATGGAGATGCGCAGCCAGGTGCCCTACTGGGGCTTGCTCAAAGGCGATACGCCCTTCGCGGGCCTCATCCAAAACCCGGTAGAGAACACCCGCTCCCACTGGGTGCCCTACATCAAGGTGAACGACCCGGAGGCGATGACCCGCAAGGCCGAGCAGGCCGGCGCCAAGGTGTTGCTGGCGCCCACCGAAGACGTGCGCAAAGGGTCGGTCGCCTTTCTGCTCGATCCCACCGGTGCCCCTTTCGTGATTCAGAAATACCCGTATTAAAAATATCCTTACCCTCATGACTGAGCAACCATTCACTCCAAACCGGCTTCGCCGCATTCTGCTGTTCGTATTCGCGCTGGCCGTGGCGGCCAGCCTGTCGAATTGCGCAGGTCTGCATCCTTCGGCCAACATGGGCCTCAATATGCACTTCGGCCCGCACGGCCCCATGATTGATCCCTACGTCAACGTGGGCTTGTCCACGGGCGGAGGCTGCTGCTGGTAACGATATACCGAGAGCGGGGAGCCGGGCCTGCTGGTCAGCCCGGCTTGCTATCGCTCCCAACCCCTGCCGACATGTCTGCACTCGACAACCCCATTTACCGCACCGCACGGCGGTGGGTGCTCTTTCTGGCCGCCGGATCGGTTTTCCTCTTCGCCGGCATATGGGTGTTCCTGCATGCCGACGACAAACTCTTTGAGATCGATGCGCTCCTGCGGTACATCATTCTGGTCCTGGGGGTGGGCCAGCTGATCCTGTCCGTATTGATCTCCAAGTCCAGTGCCGAAACCTGGTGGAATCGCATCGTCGGGCTGCTGGAGATCGTCCTGGGCGTTTATCTGATCCTGGCTCCGGGCCGGTCGGTCTTTTTTGCCGCCCTGCTTATCGGCTTCTGGCTTTTGGTGCGCGGGCTGTTCCTGATCGGCTATGCCTACCGGTTCAGGCAAGTGAACTACAGCCCCTGGTTCTGGACAATGATCGGCGGGATCGTCATGCTAGTACTGTCCTATTTCATCGTGCAGAACCCACTGAAAGAAAGCGTCACCTACCTGTTCTGGGTGGCCCTCAATATGATCTTGGCCGGGTTGTTCCACATTCTGCTCAGCTTCAAGCTGCGCGCCCTCCACCGGATGCACAAGCGGGAGGTCAAACAGGCTGCCGAAGCTACCGGCTGATCCCTTTACGGTGCCGAACTGCTACCGGATACCACAAATGTTCACTCCATCTAAAATCATGCAATTATGGCACCTAAATTGTTTAAGAACTGGTGGCTGCTGGGCCTCAAAGGGCTCATGCTCTTTGGCCTGGGCCTGTTCGCCCTCTTCAACCCCGGCACGGCCGCCGGCGTACTGGTCACTTACCTGGGTATAGCAGGCATCCTGGCCGGCCTAGCCGCAATCGCGCTGGCCTTCCGCAACGGGGAGCGGGAAGAGGGGGGCCCCTCCCTGGGCGAGGGCGTACTCGACCTGCTCGTCGGCATCGTCTTTCTCACGCGACCTGAAGTCGTTAACATCCTTCCCATCCTGTTGGGCGTCTGGATCCTCTTCACGGGCGCGTCCCTGCTCATGCGGGGCTTGCGGGGGCGCGCGGAAGGAAGCTACCTCGTGCCCGGCATCCTGATGCTGGTCCTGGGCTTCCTGCTCATCTCCAACCCCTTCGGCGCCTATGTTTCTATCCTGATCGTTCTCGGCATCGCGCTCCTTCTCCTGGGGCTGTCTTTGATGTTCGTAAGCTGGAAACTGCGCGGTTTGGGCAAAAAAGTAGGGCGGGCTGCAGAGGCAGTAGCCGGCCGCCTACAGAACCGGCCCTGATCGACTGCCGCTGAACGAGGCGCCTGCCGGGTGCTCAAAATTTGAAGGCGATCTGATTGCCCGGCGGAAACATTAGCATCCGGCAGGCGTTTTCACTAGTCATGCCCACCCGATCCACCCACTCCAGCGAGCTCGGCTCCGCCCCCATTGACCAACTGCTGGTAAAGATGGCCGTGCCGGCTTCCATCGGCATCCTGGTGCTGTCCATCAACTTCATCGTGGATACCATCTTCGTGGGGCGCTTTGTGGGTACGCTGGGCATTGCAGCCATTACCGTCGTGCTGCCCATTTCCTTCCTCATCTCCTCCATCGGCATGGCTATCGGAGTGGGCGGGGGCTCCATGATCTCCCGCTTTCTGGGAGCCGACAAGCACCTGCGGGCCTGCCTCACCTTCAGCAATATGATCACCCTTACCCTGGGGCTGGCGGTGACCTTTGTGATCCTGGGCTCCTTCTTCGAGGTGCCCATCCTGAAGCTGTACGGCGGGCAGGGCAACATCCTGGCCCCATCGCAGACCTACTTCCGCATCGTGCTGTACGGGGTGCCGGCCCTGGCCTGGGCCATGATGAGCAACAATACCATGCGGGCCGAGGGCAAGCCCAAGATGGCCATGCTCTCCATGATGATCCCGGCCGTGACCAATGTGATCCTGGACCCCATCCTCATCATCTGGCTGGATATGGGCCTGGAAGGTGCCGCCTGGGCCACCACGGCCAGCTACTACGCCAGCGCGCTGTTCACGCTTTGGTTCTTCATCTTCGGCGGCTCGGAGCTGACGGTCATCCCCAGGGGATTGAAGCTGCGCTGGCCCATCGTATCGGAGATCGGCGCCATCGGCGGGGTCACCCTCGCCCGGCAGGGCACGGTGAGCCTGCTCACCATTGTGCTCAACAATACGCTGTTTGCCTACGGCGGGGAGCTGGCCGTAGCGGTGTACGGCATCGCCAACCGCATCCTCATGTTCGCCAACTTCCCGGTACTGGGCATCACCCAGGGCTTTCTGCCCATAGCCGGCTACAACTACGGGGCCAAGAACTGGCAGCGCGTAAAGGACATCATCTACGCCTCGGTGAAGTGGGGCACGCTCATTGCCATGGGGCTCTTTGCCGGCATCATGCTGTTTGCGCAGCCGCTGGCCGCCCTATTCCCCACCGATCCCGAACTGCTGGCCGCCACGCCCAAGGCCATTCGCTTCATCTTCCTGCTCACCCCCCTCATTGCCATACAGTTGCTGGGCTCGGCCTACTTTCAGGCTGCCGGTAAGGCCCGCCCTGCCCTGCTGCTCACCCTCACCAAGCAGGGCTTTTTCCTCATCCCGCTGGTGCTGCTGCTGCCGCTGGCCTTCGGCCTGGACGGGGTGTGGTATGCGTTTCCCGTAGCGGATTTCCTGGCCGCTGCCGTCAACTTCTGGTACCTGCGCCGCGAGGTGGTAAGGCGAATCGAGCCGCGTTTGGTGGAGCCGGGGGTGGGGAGTAGGAAGGAAGAAGGAGGAAGGAGGAAGGAGGAAGGGG
>JAJDFU010000483.1:0-2057 GCA_020528935.1 Saprospiraceae bacterium
GGGGCGGGGCCTGTGTGGGGTGGGTCGGGAGGCCCGGAGGGGGGGGGGTGGGGGGGGGGGAGCCCAGGGGGGGGGGCGCGCCCGTCCACATGCCGTTGAAAGGTACGCCGATGGTGTCGCGGTTGAGGGGGTCCAGGCCCACCACGGTGCCCGTTACATGGCTGCCGTGGGAGTTGACAGCCGCCACCTCGCCCGTGCCGGCCCAGACCTGCTCGAGGGGAAAGTTCTGATAGGCAAACTGGTTGCGCAGGGCCGGATGGTCGCCTTCCTGGCCGGAGTCCACGATGAGGGCCTTGCGGCCGTATCCGGTATAGCCCTCGGCCCACATGGCCGGGGCGTTGATGGCGCGCAGGCCGGGTTCGGAGCCGTTGGGGATGGCCGGCAGCGGGTGGACGTTGCAGCTCTGTGCTTCGTCATCGAGCGTGACGGGATGATTCAGATCAATAAAGGCGATGTCGTCGCGCCGGCTCAGGCTGTCGATGAGGGCAGTGGGCAGCTCGGCAAAAACGGCATTGATCGCCCAGTAGGATCGAATGCGGGACTGTTTGACCTCCGGTTGGTTGCGCAGCCAATCCAGGACGGCCTGCTGGGTGGTGCGCGCGTGTTCCTGAAGGGCGGGCAGCAATTGCGCCGACCGCTCGGCCGGCAAGAGGCCCTGCCGCTCCATGCTTCGGGTCATGGCGCGCACATCCAGGCGATCGGCCATCAGCAGGTACACCTCGTGGTAGTCCTCAGGCTGGGCTGCTAGCTGCTCCCGGAGTGCAGGAGTGGACCTGGCCGGATCGAGCGGTTGGGCAGTGGCCGTGCTCCACAGGCCCGCCGGGAGCAATGCGAGGAGCCATAACCATCCGGTGTAGGTCGAACCAGAGCTAAAGGGAAGGGTACAGAAATGCCTTTTCATAATGCTGGGGATTTAGGAAAACGATAAAGTGGACTTAGAAGGGGAGGAGCACTGCGACCAGTACTCCTCTCCATGGAAAAAAAGATTTGCGATTATCAATCTCGGGTCTTTCCTGTCAAGTCGTTAATTACATGCGCAGTACGCGCTTCACGGCCCGTCCTTCGGAAGATTGCAGGATGAGGGTGTAGGTGCCCTCAGGCAGGTGCCCCAGGTCCAGATTGACCTGCTGCGTGCCGGCGCCGAGCAGGCGTTCGGGCAGTACCTGGCGGCCCAGCATATCCACTACGCGCAGGCTCGGCTGCCCGGTCAGGGATTGCTGGATGTCCACCTGTACCTGGCCCGTGGTCGGATTGGGGTACACCCGGACGAAGGCATCCAGCGCATTCAGCTCGCGTATGCCGGAGATATTGACTACGGTAATTGCAGCTTGAGCGACGTCTGTACAGCCCTCTCCGTTCTGCGCGGTGAGATACACGATAAAAGTGCCCTCGTCGGTGAAGGTATGGGTCGGGTTTTGGGCGGTGCTGGTGTTGCCGTCGCCGAAATCCCAATTCCAGTTCGCTGCTCCTTCAGAGGCATCGGTAAACGTGATCTGGCCACCTTCGGCCAGGTTAACCGTATCTGCGGAGGCCGTAAAGGCGGCCGTGGGAGCGGTGCTGTTGGCATTCACCGGAATACGCAGTTCGACGCGCCCGCAGGGATCGGCATAGGAGATTTCCCAATCGTAGAAGTAATTGTAGAAGGAACTGCCGTTGGTGGACCGCGTGATGGACACCACATTGGGGATCTCGTAGGGGAAGTCGGTAATGGCGGCTCCGAGGTTGAATTGCAGGGCAGCTCCCGTGAACAGAATGAGCTCATAGCCTTCGCCCGGTTCGATATCCAGGTCGAGTTGGATGCGTTGCTCGCCCGTGCCGGGTACGTTGACGATGCGGTTGATGACGCCGCCGTCCGGGCGGCGAAGCCGGAAGATGCGATTGCCTGCCTCTTCTGCGATCACGAGCACGGAGCGCAGGGTAAAGGGAGCGGGGGCAGCCAGTTCCCGCACGCGACAGCATCTGTCGAAAACAGCAGCTATGTGGGGACCGTCACTGCCGACATTCCCAGGGGAGGGGGGTTCGACCAAAACCAACTAGCCAGCAGCATCACGCAGACG
>JAJDFU010000483.1:2067-4496 GCA_020528935.1 Saprospiraceae bacterium
AAGGGGCGTTGGCGTGTCCGTTGTGTGTTCACTGGGCAGGGGGGAGGGGTAAAGGGGGCGGGGGGTCTGAATTCCAGCCCGGGGTAAGATCTGTCGAAGAAAGCAGCTATGGCGGGATCGTCTTTGCCGACTTTGCCGGGTAGGGTGGTTTCGGCAAAAACCGAGTAGCCATCGGCATCGGCAGGCACTTCTACGACGGCCTCGCGGCCCTCGGCCAGCAGGTTGCCGCCTGTGGGTTCGTCGTACCAGCGCACCGCACCTTCGCCTTCGAAGCTGCTGCGCACCCGCACCTGGCTTCCGCTGCAGGCCTGGGAGCCTGCCACCAGGCTGGCCTGCGGCGGCACGACGTCATCCACGACGATTCGGGTCTTCAGACCATTGTTGAGGCTGCGGGCGTCGGCCTGGCCATTGGGATCCTGCACCGATACCCGCACTTCGCGCTCGCCGGTGATCGGCACGGAAAAGGGCGGCAGTACGATCGCGCGGCGTTCGCCGGGAAGGAGAGGGTCTTCCAGGTTCAACTGCCCGCTCTGGGTGGGAAGCCCGCCGGGCACAAAGGTGTAGGAAAAGCTGTTGACCGGACTTTGTCCGCCATTTTCCAGAAGGATGCGCGGCTGTACTTCAGCGGCGCAGTTGACCAGCGGATATTGCACGTCCAAAAGGATGAGGTCCCGCTCCGTGCTCGCCGGTGAGGCGGGCGCATGGCCTTCCTGAATGAGGTACAATTAGGCGGCCCACACATCGATGATGCCCCGGCCATACACATTGTCCTCCCCGTCATCCCCCAGGTCGGTTGCCGTCTGGTACAGCGCGTCGAGCAGCGTTTTGCCCGGCAGGTTGGGGAAGGCTTCCTTGAGCAGCAGCACGGCCCCGGCTACGTGGGGAGACGCCATGGAGGTGCCCGAAATAAGCGAATAGCCTCCCGGTACGGCAGAGCGCACGTTGGTGCCGGGGGCGACCACTTCGGGCTTGATGGAGCCGTCGCAGGGCGAGGGGCCGCGGCTGGAAGAAGGGTTGATGGGAAAGGTGGAGTTGCCGGCATTGATGTTGCCCACGGTAAAAATGTTGATCCCGTCCAGGTTGAGGTGGCCCGGTGCGCTCACGGTACTGCTGCCGGGCCCTGCGTTTCCAGCGGAAAAGATCACGGCGATGCCCAGCGCATCGAACGAGGTGAACAGTGGAGTGTAGACCGACTGGCTCTGCCCGCAGGTCTGTCCGCCGCCCCAGGAGTTGTTGATCACGTCGGGAATGTCATCCGTAGTATTGGGATTGCCGTCGGGGTCGAGCGCCCACTGCAGATTGAAGATCGTGTTCTGGAAGGTGGGATTGGGATTGCTTACGCAGTCGCTGAATCCGCCCAGGTTGGACGGGCCGCCCATCCACATGGCGTTGAAGGCCACGCCGATGGTGTCGCGGTTCAGGCGGTCGAGGCCCACCATGCTTCCGGTCACGTGCGAGCCGTGGCTGTCGCAATAGTCGGCTTCGCCCGATCCGGCCCACACTTCCGCCAGGGGCAGGTTCTGGAAGGCAAACTGATTGCGCAGGGCCGGGTGCTCGGGGTCCTGGCCCGTATCGATCACGTAGCCCTTGCGGCCGTAGCCCGTGTATCCTTCGCGCCACATCCGGGGCGCGTTGATGGCCGCCAGGCCGGGCTCAATGCCGTCGGGCGAAGCAGGCAAAAGCGGGGCGCCGCAGTTGGCTTCCAGGTCGTGGACATAGACCGGCATATCCAGGCCGATCTGCTCCAGGTCGTTGCGCCGGCTGAGGATTTGCAGGGCCGGAGCGGTCGCTTCCAGAAAAACGGCATTGACCGCCCAAAAGGACCGGATGCTTTCAGTTTTCACGCCCTTCATGCGCCGGAGGTCGTCCAGCAGGGGAGCTTGGCTGACAGCTGCTTTCTCCCGCAGCAGGGGCAGAAGAACGGAGGCCCGCTCGGAGATGGGCATGCGCGAGGCGTCCCATCGCTTATGAAGAGTCCGAACGTCCACTTGGTCGGCCAGAAGCAGATAGACCTTGTAGTATTCTCGCGGCTGTTCCCGCAGAGCAGCCTCCAGGTCGTCGGTGAGTAAGGACTGTGCCTGCAAAGGCATGCCTGCTAAAGCGAGGAAGGCCAGGAACAGTATAAATCGAAGAAAGCGAATCATCGGAAATTTATTTTTTGCAAATAAAAGGAAAAGCCCGTAACCATTTGGTCAGCGGGCTGTCTTTCTGTCAATGTGTTAGCTTTGGGGCCAAAAGGACGCATTCAATGAGCAAAGCCAACGACCCGAAACTCTCCTCCTGGGTGCCCGTGCCCGAAAATAGCGATTTTCCCATCCAAAATCTGCCGTTCGGCATCTATGAGCTCGACGGCCAGGCGCCACGCCTCTGTACGGCCATTGGCGAGCAGATCGCCGACCTGGCCGTGCTGGCCGAACACGGCTTCTTCG
>JAJDFU010000528.1 GCA_020528935.1 Saprospiraceae bacterium
CCACCGATATCTACGCTAGTTCGCTCGGCGGCAGGGTCAGAGGGGTATAAGAGACAGGGCCGGGGCGATGCTCAGCACCATGTAGGCGTTATCCGTTTGCCAGTAATCGGAGATCTGGGCATCGGCACGGGGGCTGCCGGCACCGCCGGCCAGGGCCTGCATGGTGGTCACCGATACCCAGCGGCGGCAGTAGGTCTCGTCCAGTTCGTTGGCGTAGGGATTGTGCAGACGGGAAAGGTGCAGCTCCTTGGTCATCCGGATGCGCCTAGCCTCCGCATCGGCCGACAGCCGGATGAAGAACAGATCGCGCAGGCCCAGGTGGTGGGGCAGGAGGTTGGTGAGCCGCTGAAAGAGCATTTCCGGGGTGACGTCGTAGGCCCGGAGCAAGCCGGGCAGGTATTCGGGCTGCCATTTCGACTGGTCGGCCCATTGCCTCACGTCGGCCAGCAGCTCCTCCTCCGGCATCAGCAGAGCCGCGGCGAAATACGAGGCCTCGAAGTTGTGCAGCAAGAGTTCGAAGGAGTCGGCCTCCAGCACCCCCGTTTCAATGGGCCGCACGGGCGGCTGCAGGTGCTGAAAGCCCAATTCGCGAGCCAGCAGGAAGCGCTCCTGGGCCGGGCTCAGGTCCTTCCGAAGATACAGGACCAGCTGCCCGGGCGAAAAGAAAGAGCGCAGCTCGCGCAAGGCCGGCTGCCGGCTCAGGGCCTCCCGGTCCAATCGAATGCCATGCGTTTCGGATAGCACACCTTCCAGCTCTTGCACCCCCGGCCGATGCAGATCGTGGGTTTTGGCAAAGGTCCGGGCGGCTTTCTCCAGCCGGGGAAAGTGATTGTCGTGCAGATCCTGGTAGGAGCGAAGGGCCGCCAGGTAGAGGTTCTCCCGTTTGAGCTGGTAGTTGCGCGTGATCTTTACGATAGTGCTCACCAGCGCATTCACCTTGTCGGGCACGATGGTGAACAGCTCGAACAGCTTGTCGGGCTTCAGGCCAAACTCCTCCAGGGGAAACTCCCGCATCCAGGGGCTGTCCAGCAGATCGATCACCGGCTGAATGCGCTTGTCCGACTTGAGGGATACCATATAGTCATAGGAAACATCCAGGGCTTCAGCCAGGGCATTGATCTTGTCGGGCTTGGGATAGCGGCGCCCGCGCTCGATGTCGTGGATGTAGGCCCGCGACAGGCCGGAGCGCTCGGCCAGTTCCTCCAGAGAATAGCCGCGCTGAACGCGCAGATACTTGAGCTTGAAGCCCAGGATCATGCGGATGGACCGGGGGTCGTGTAACATAGGACAAAGATAGCGAAAAGCGGAAAAATAATTTTAAGCGGAAATTCCGCTGATTGCAGAAAATCTTGTTAACTTGCGTGCAGCAAAATGAACCGTCCCATGACCCAACATACTGAGGTATCCGGCAAGGTCGAGATCACGGCCTAACTGGAGCCCGGCTTCGACGAGATCCTGACGCCCGAAGCACTCGCTTTCCTCACGGCCCTGCACAACAAATTCAACACCCGCCGCAAGGAGTTGCTGGAAAAGCGCATGGAGCGCCAGGCGGCCCTGGACCGGGGCGAACTGCCCGGTTTCCTTCCCGAGACCGAACACATCCGCACCTCTGACTGGACCGTGGCCTCGCTGCCGCCTGATCTGCTGGACCGCCGCGTGGAGATCACCGGCCCCGTGGATCGCAAGATGGTTATCAATGCGCTCAACTCGGGCGCCAAGGTGTTCATGGCCGATTTTGAGGACAGCAACACGCCCAACTGGCACAATACCATACAGGGACAGATCAATCTGCGCGATGCGATCAACCGCACCATTACCTTCGAGCATCCCACCAGCGGGAAGACGTATCAATTGAACGACAAGGTAGCCGTGCTGCTGGTGCGGGCCCGCGGCTGGCATCTGGAGGAGAAACACCTGCAATTGGGAGGCGAACCCATGAGCGGCAGCCTGGTGGACTTTGGTCTGTACTTTTTCCACAATGCCGAGAATCTGCTGGCCAAAGGCACGGGCCCCTATTTTTATCTGCCCAAGCTGGAGAGTCACCTGGAAGCCCGCCTGTGGAACGACGTCTTCGTCTTTGCGCAGGACTACCTGGGCATTCCGCAAAAGACCATCAAAGCCACGGTACTGATCGAAACCATACTGGCCTCGTTCGAGCTGCACGAGATCCTGTGGGAGCTGCGCGATCACTCTGCCGGGCTCAACTGCGGCCGCTGGGACTACATCTTTTCCTTCATCAAGCGCTTTCGCAACCGCCCCGGCTTCGTAATGCCCGACCGGGCGCAGGTGACCATGACGGTACCGTTCATGAAGGCCTATTCTCAGCTGGTGATCCAGGCCTGCCACAAGCGGGGCGTACACGCCATGGGAGGCATGGCCGCCCAGATCCCCATCAAGAGCGATCCGGAAGCCAACGAGGCCGCCCTGGACAAGGTGCGGGCCGACAAGCTACGCGAGGTGAAAGACGGGCACGACGGCAGCTGGGTGGCCCATCCCGGCCTGGTGCCCGTGGCCATGGCGATCTTCGACGAGCACATGCCCGGAAAAAACCAGATCGCCAACAAGCGCGAGGACGTGCAGGTCACGGCCGCCGATCTCATTGCCGTGCCCGAGGGCACCATCACGGAGCAGGGAGTGCGCACCAACATCAATGTGGGTATCCTCTACATCGAGAGCTGGTTGCGCGGCAACGGCGCGGCAGCCCTCTACCATCTCATGGAGGATGCCGCCACGGCCGAGATCTCCCGCACCCAGCTGTGGCAGTGGCTGCAGAGCCAGGCAAAACTGGACGACGGTCGCACGGTCACCCCCGAGCTGTACGAGCAGCTCAAGGCCGAAGAGCTCCGCAAGATCCGCGAGCTGGTCGGCGAGAACGCCTACCGCCAGGGCCGCTTCGAGGAGGCCATCGACCTGTTCGACCAGCTGGTGCTGCAGGATGAATTCACCGAATTCCTCACCCTGCCGGCCTACGAGTTGGTCGTCTGATAAAAAAAGAGCCGAGCCATCGACATACCACACTTCTACCAACAACCAAATAATCCAACAACATGACCAAGCAACTCGACATTCGCGTTTCCCGACTTCTGGAAGACTGGCTGACCAATCCCCGCTGGGAGGGCATCAAGCGCCCCTACAGCCCGGAAAGTGTGATCAAGCTGCGCGGCAGCGTACAGATCGAATACACCCTGGCCCGCGAGGGCGCCAAGAAGCTGTGGCACAAGCTCCACACCCAGCCCTATGTGGCGGCATTGGGAGCCCTCACCGGCAATCAGGCCATACAGGAGGTTTCTGCCGGACTGGATGCCGTTTACCTCAGCGGTTGGCAGGTAGCTGCCGATGCCAACCTGGCCGGGCACATGTATCCCGACCAGTCGCTCTATCCGGCCAATTCGGTGCCCATGGTAGTGCAGCGCATCAATAACGCCCTCCTGCGCCGCGACCAGATCCAGAGCGTGACCGGAAACGGTCAGACCGACTGGTTGGCACCTATCGTAGCCGATGCGGAGGCCGGATTCGGCGGCAACCTCAACGCCTACGAGCTGATGAAGGGCATGATCGAAGCCGGAGCGGCCGGCGTGCACTTCGAGGATCAGCTCTCTTCGGCCAAAAAATGCGGGCACCTGGGCGGCAAGGTGCTGGTATCCACCCAGGAAGCCGTGAACAAGCTGGTAGCTGCCCGCCTGGCGGCCGACGTCATGGGCGTACCCACCCTCATCATCGGCCGTACGGATGCCGATGCGGCCGGCCTGCTCACCAGCGACATCGACGAGCGCGACCGCCCCTTCTGTACCGGCGAGCGCACCGGCGAGGGCTTTTTCCAGGTGAAAAACGGCATCGAACAGGCTATCTCTCGCGGACTCTCGTATGCGCCCTATGCCGACCTGCTCTGGATGGAGACCTCCCATCCCGATCTGGGTGAGGCTCGCGAATTTGCACAGGCCATTCACGAAGCCTATCCCGGCAAACTGCTGGCCTACAACTGCTCGCCCTCCTTCAACTGGGCGGCACACCTCAAGGAATCGCAGATGGAAACCTTCCGGGAGGAACTGGCAGCCATGGGCTACAAGTTCCAGTTCATCACCCTGGCGGGCTTCCACGCACTGAATACGTCCATGTTTGAGATCTCGAAGGCCTACAAAGCCCGGGGTATGGCGGGGTATTCCCAGCTCCAGCAGCGCGAATTTGCCCTGCAGGACGAAGGGTTTGCCGCGATCAAGCACCAGGCTTTTGTAGGCACCGAGTATTTCGACTTCGTTCAGAATACCGTACAGCAGGGACAAGCCTCTACCGTGGCCATGTCGGGCAGTACGGAGGCCGAACAATTCTAAGGCGACAGATCGCCTTCCGACTTGGAAAAGCCCGGGCGACATCGCCCGGGCTTTTTCCTTGAGAAAAAAAATAAGGGCTTACCGGCTGCACAAACGATTGCTCTTCTTTATTTTATACGGTTTTCAGGATAAAATGACCTTTTTACCAAGACCTATTTTATC
>JAJDFU010000134.1 GCA_020528935.1 Saprospiraceae bacterium
GGGCTGTTCTACAGCTAGGGTTCGGCCGTTTGCCGGCCAAAGCGTATTTTTAGGGTATGACCCCATTTCCTTATGAGATCGTGATCGGTCTGGAGGTGCACGTACAGCTCCATACGCGTACCAAGGCCTTCTGCGGCGACGATACCGCCTTTGGCGCACCGCCCAACACGCAGGTCAGCGCCGTATCTCTGGCGCATCCCGGCACGCTGCCGCGCCCCAATGCGGCCCAGGTGGCCGGCGCGGTCAGGCTGGGGCTGGCTCTGGGAGGACGCATCAAGCTGTATCATTCCTTCGATCGCAAGCATTATTTCTATCCGGATCTGCCCAAGGGCTATCAGATCACGCAGGAGGCACAGCCCGTTGTCACGGGTGGCGTATTGCCCATCCGCATGAAGGAAGGCGAGCTTCGGCACATCGCCATTCACCACATTCACATGGAGGAAGATGCCGGCAAGAGCATGCACGATCTCCTGCCGGAGGCCTCGCTCATCGACCTCAATCGCGCCGGCCTGCCCCTGCTGGAGGTCGTCACCGAACCCGATCTGCGCTCGGCCGAGGAGGTGGATGCGCTCATGAGCAGTATGCGGCGGTTGGTGCGCTGGCTGGATATTTCGGACGGCAACATGGAACAGGGCTCGTTGCGCTGCGATCTGAACATCTCCCTCCGACCCCGGGGCGACACCGCTTTCGGCGAGCGCTGTGAGGTTAAGAACCTCAATTCCATGCGCTACGCTCGCCAGGCCATTGCCTTCGAAGTGGAGCGGCAGCGAAGTATCCTGGAGTCCGGGGCGCAGGTACAGCGGCAGACCCTGCAGTTTGACCCCGCTACGGGCACTACCCAGCCCATGCGCAGCAAAGAGTCGGCCACGGATTACCGCTATTTTCCGGAGCCGGACCTGCCTCCCATCCGCCTGGAGTCCGACTGGGTCGAGCGGCAGCGACAGGCCTTGCCAGAGCTTCCGGAGCAGGCCTACGAGCGCCTGCAGGCTTCCTTCGGTTTATCTGCCTACGACGCCAACCTGCTGAGCGAGGAGCGCGAGACGGCCGAGTATTTCTTCGCCCTTTCGCCGGAGCCCGGGCTGGCCAAACCGCTGGCCAATTTGCTGATCAACCAGGTGCTTCCCTGGTGCAGAAGCGAAGGCAAGCCTCCGGCTGCTTACCCGCTGTCGGCAGGCCAGATCACCGGCCTCTTGCAGCTCATCGGACAGGGCCGCGTGAGCCATTCCACGGCCATGCAGCGCCTCCTGCCCGTCCTGTTGGACGATCCGGAAAAACAGCCGGATGAGCTGGCCCGGCAACTCGGACTTCTTCAGACGAGCAGCGAGGCCGATATTCTGCCCGTGGTGCGGGCTGTCCTGGCCGATCATCCGGACAAGGTGGCGATCTATCAGAAGGGTAAAACAGGCTTGCTCGGCTTTTTCATGGGGGAGGTGATGAAGCGCACCGGGGGCAAAGCCGATCCCAAACGGGCCAAGCAGCTGTTGCGCGGCGAACTCGCAAGGCCGCATTGACCAACCAAACGAAAACGCTATGTCCAGGATCCCCAAGGAAAACCTCAAGCGCTACTATACCATAGGCGAGGTGGCCAAGATGTTTGGCGTATCCAAATCACTGCTTCGCTTTTGGGAGTCGGAGTTCGACCTGTTGCGTCCCCACAAGAACAGCAAGGGCGACCGCCGCTTCACGCCCCAAAACCTGGAGCAACTGGAAGTGATCTATCGCCTGGTCAAGGAGCGGGGTTTTACCATCAGTGGGGCGCGGGAGGAGATCGAACGCCAGCGGCGCTATCAAAAGGAAAAGGAGGAGATCCTGCTTCGCCTCCGGGAGCTCAAAGGCAAGCTGGCGCAATGGCGCGACCGCCTATGAGGGCTTGTAGTCCAGCACGTTCAGCTGATGGTCGCAAAAGGCAAAATCCGAGGGCATGTTTGAGGCCACGACGATCGTCTGATCCCGCGCGAAACGCTCGGCCAGCTGGAGATACCACTGACTGCCCTGGGCGTCGAGGTTGGTGGTGGGCTCGTCCAACAGCAACAGGCTGGCCCGGGAGCAAAAGGCCAGGGCCAGCTTGAGGCGTTGTTTCATGCCGGAAGAAAAATAGCGGATCTCCTGCCGGACGCTTTTTTCGAAGCCGAGCAGATCCACGATATCGCGAGCTGTAAGCCCATGCGCCAGGGGTTTGAACTTTTGGTGAAACTGCAGGGCTTCCAGGAGTGTAAATTCTTCGATCAGCTCGATGTAGGGAGCGGCAAAGGCTACTTCCCGGTACAGCTCCAGTGCTTCGACGGCCTCTTCCTGGCAGTGGAACGAAAGCCTGCCCCGGCTTGGGCTGAGGTGGCCGCACAGCATTTTGAGGAGGGTGGATTTGCCGGAGCCGTTAGGACCGGTGACGGCCCACCGGCTGCGTGGGCGAATGGTGAGATTCAGGTCGCGAAGGATCCATTTCCATTGGAAGCGCTTGCCCACCTCCTCCAGTTCAACCCTCATTGACATTGGTGCCGTTGATTTGGCGGAAGCCCTTCATAATGCCCAGGTCGGCATTGCGGATAAACTGCAGGATGTGTTCGCGCTCGGGCGACGGGATCACCTCTTCTTCGATGAGTTCGACCGCCCTGGTGAGGTTGTATCCCCTCACGTACAGGATGCGGTAAATATCTTGAATGTGCTGGATCTGTTCGGGGGAGAACTCGCGGCGCTGCAGGCCGATGGAGTTGACGCCGGCGTAGGAGAGGGGCTCGCGGGCGGCTTTCACATAGGGGGGCACGTTCTTTCGCACCAGCGAGGCGCCGGCAATGAAGCTGTGCATGCCGATCTTGATGAACTGCTGCACCCCTACCTTGCCTTCCAGGATGGCCCAGTCGCCGATCTCTACATGACCGGACAGGCCCACGTCATTGGCCAAAATGACGTGATCGCCCAGGATGCAATCATGGGCGATGTGCACATAGGCCATGATGAGGCAATGGCGACCTACCACGGTCTTTTGGGCATAGCTGGTTCCCCGGTTGATCGTCACGTATTCGCGTATGGTCGTGTAATCTCCAATTTCGGCGGTCGTCTCTTCGCCCTGAAATTTGAGATCCTGCGGAATGCCGGAGATGACTGCTCCCGGAAAGATCTTCACGTTTTGTCCGATCCGCGCACCTTCGAAAATGGTGACGTTGGGTCCGATCCAGGTACCGTCACCGATGACCACGTTCTTATCGATAAAGGTATAGGGGCCGATTTCCACATTTTCCCCGAGCTGGGCATCCGGGTGAATGTGTGTAAAATGCTTGTGGTAGTTCATTGCTTGGTGCGCTTAACGATTTGAGCGGTTAATTCTGCCTCAGACACAATTTTGTTGCCCACGTATGCGGTGGCTTGCATCTGCACAATACCCCTTCTTATGGGAGCGATCAAGTCCAGTTTGAAGAGTACCGTATCTCCGGGTATGATCTTGTGTTTGAATTTGGCATTTTCAATCTTCAAAAAGTAGGTGTCCCAATTTCCAGGGTTTTCAACGGTGGATAGCGCCAGAATACCTCCGGTCTGGGCCATGGCTTCAATCTGCAATACGCCGGGCATGATCGGGTTGTTGGGGAAGTGGCCCTGGAAATAATATTCGTTAAAGGTAACATTTTTGACACCAACCACATGCTCATCGGACAGCTCAATGATCTTGTCGATAAGCAGGAAGGGGTAGCGGTGGGGAAGCCATTTGGCGATTTGGACCGAATCAAAAAGGGGTTCTTGTTCGGGATCGTACTTGGGTTTGCCTTTCAGTTTTCGCCGGTCCTGGTAATGCTTTTTAAGGATGCGGGTAAAGTCCACATTGGCCTTGTGACCGGGCTTCGTAGCTACGATTTTTCCTTTGATGGGCTTGCCGAGCAAAGCCATATCCCCGATCACGTCCAGCAGTTTGTGGCGGGCCGGTTCGTTTTTGAAAAACAGCTGGACGGTGTTGAGGATGCCTTCCTTTTCCACTTTTACGGTTGGCCGGTCGAGTTTTTGCGCCAGTTCGGAAAGTTCGGATTCGGACATCACCCGGTCTACGATTACGATGGCGTTGTCCAGGTCGCCGCCCCGGATGAGGTTCTGGTCGAAGAGCTCTTCCAACTCGTGCAGGAATACGAAGGTGCGGCTGGGAGCGATCTCCTCGGCGTAGTTGTTTTCGCTCTGGTGAAAAGAGGCGTACTGTTGCCCCAACACGGGCGAATTGAAGTCGATCATGGTCGTGACCTCAAACTCGTCGGCGGGGAGGGCCAGCAGTTCGGAACCCGTTTTGTCATCCCGGTAGCTGATGGGCTCTACGATCTCGAAGTACTCGCGTTCGGCTTCCTGTTCTTCCAGTCCGGCCTTCTGGATGGCATCGGTAAAATGGCGTGCGCTGCCGTCCATGATGGGGAGTTCCGGACCGTCCAGTTGCATGAGCACGTTGTCTACCTGCAGGCCCATCAGCGCAGAGAGCACGTGCTCCACGGTGTGCACCTGGGCGTCGCCGGTACGCAGGG
>JAJDFU010000669.1 GCA_020528935.1 Saprospiraceae bacterium
CCGCTGGTCTGCTTCCTGCCTGCCCTCACCGGGTACGGGTGCTGCGTCCTAATCCGGCTCCTTCGTATACTGGTAAGCGATGTATGCCAGCAATTTATCGATTGCCTGATCGTTCAGGTTCAGGAAATTATTCAGCACCACCGGCTTCTACTCTTCCCTCATTTCCACGGCACGGGGGTGACCTTCGTTGATCATGGCCTGGGAATTGCGAATCCACCGGTAGAGGTCTTCGGGGGGGTAATCGGCCCAGCGTTCCTCCACACCGCCCAGAGCCGGACCGGTGAGGTCGTCTTTCATGTTCTTATTGTGGCAGCTGGCGCAGTAGTTGCGGAAAAGCGTCTTTCCCTCCTCGATATTCGCTTCCTGGGCCGGGGCGGCCATCGTAAAGAGCAGGAGGGGCAACAGTGCCAACAATCGCCAAAACACCGCTTGAATGTTCATCGTCGAGGACAATTTTAGAGAAGTATGCAAAACGTGCAAACTGGGTTTTCGTGTGGCAAAGATATACTTCGTTAACTGTTTTTAACAGTGTACGTTTGAACAGGCAAATTATTTAGATCGCTTCTAAATTAACCGTTTTCTTTTGGCTGCAAACGAAATAAGATTTTTGAGAAAATCGTAAGTTTATTGTTAGATCTCCTTTATCGCGCTTTCAAGCCAATGTAAGTTTTGCGTAAGCAGACCGCAACGGTCGCTGTAATGTGCGGATAAGGGTCGTAATCGCGGAGGGTAAAAGCCGCATAGCGAAACCGGAACAGATCCCTGACCGCCGGATTGAGCTCCATGGTCGGCAGTGGCCGGGGTGTGCGCGAGAGCTGAAGACGGGCCTGTTCCAGGTGGTTGTTGTACAGGTGTACGTCGCCAAAGGTGTGTACGAAATCCCCCAGCTCCAGCTCGCACACCTGGGCCATCATCATGGTGAGCAGCGCATAAGAGGCGATGTTGAAGGGCACGCCCAGGAAGACGTCGGCCGAGCGCTGGTAAAGCTGACAGGACAGCCGGCCGCCGGCCACGTAAAACTGGAACAGCGCGTGGCAGGGCAGCAGGGCCATCTGGTCAAGTTCGCCTACATTCCAGGCGCTGACCACAATGCGGCGGGAGTCGGGATTGGTCCTGAGCATGTCCACGGCGCGTTCCAGCTGGTTGATGGTGCGGCCGTCGGGAGCCGGCCAGCTCACCCATTGCCGACCATACACCGGGCCGAGATCGCCGTTCTCATCTGCCCATTCATTCCAGATGCGCACCCCGTTTTCCTGCAGATACTTCACATTGGTGTCGCCGCTCAGAAACCAGAGCAGTTCGTGTATGATACTCCGCAAATGCAGCTTCTTGGTGGTCACCAGGGGAAAGCCTTCCCGGAGGGGAAAGCGCATCTGGTAGCCAAAGATGCTCAGCGTGCCCGTTCCGGTGCGGTCGTCTTTGGGAGCTCCGTGGTCGAGAATATGCTGAAGTAGATCGTGGTACTGTTTCATCCGGTTTACGCGTTTTCTCCGATTGGATCAAACATACAAACTGGGGCTTTTTTCTACAACCGGGGCAAACGGCCTGTCGCGCTTCGGGCGGCCTATTGTTTGGCCCATTTCTTCACTTCGCGCAGGGCATAGGCCTCGTCTTCCCAGCCCACCAATTCGACCTGCTGAAAGCCTTTGTAGTGTTCAAACCATTCCTCTACGATGCGGCGAGCGGGATCAAACTCGGTGAGCAGGTCGCGAAACTCATCCACCCCCATGGGATTGAGCCCCTCCTCTCGAGCTACGGCGATGATCTTGGTATCTTCCTCTCCCCCATCCCGCAGCAGCAGAGTGCCCACAGGTATCACCTCGATGACGGTTCCCGAGGGGCGGGCCGGGCCCAGCATGAGCACGTCCAGCGCATCGCCGTCGCCGCCCCGGGCGGGGTCCATATAGGTAGACGGAATGAAGCCGTAGTTGCCCGGGTAGGGCAAAAAAGCAATCTTCCGGGGCTGGCCGTCGAGGGTGTCGGGCAGAAAACGCCGCTGCCGGGGATCGTATTCGATCTTCAGACTGGAGCCGGCCGGAATCTCCACGACCATGTTGAGGTAGCCCTCGGGCGTGAAGGCAGGCAGATCGTAGGCCAGTTCCCTGTCGGCGGGCGAGCAGGCCAGCAAAGCGGCCAGGAGCATCCAGGCAGCCCTGGGTCGAAAAGAAAAATTGCGCATATCACCTTAGTTTCGCTGCATGAAAATAGCTGATTTCATTCCAATGCTGGCCGGACTCCTGCTTGCTGCCTGCCAGGCCGCTCCCTCATCGGACGAATCCTCGCCCCCCGCTTCGGCTGCTTCCCTTTCCGGCCTGCTGCCCGGCAGCTGGGAGCCCACCACCCTGCACATCCGGCTGCACACGGCCTACGGCATTCCCGACTCCAGCGTGCTGATCAGCCTGCAGCAGGAAGGAGACGCCCGACCGGCCCGGATGCGCTACCACTTCCTGGCCGGGCATCGCTTCCGCATCGACTATCTGGAGGCAGATGGCGAGCGCACCGACAGTACGCGCGGTATGTACAACCTCTTCGGGGATACGCTCCTGCTGATCGAGCCGCAAGCCACCTATCAGTTTGAGCTGAGCCGGCCGGAAGGCCGGATCCTGGAAATGCGCGGCACGCTGGACTGGGACGGCGACGGCCAGGAGGACGACCACTATTTCAGCCGATGGGCAAAACGAACGGATGTCGCCCAAACGAACTAAGTGTCGCACAAGTGCCCGAAAAAAAACGCAATAAAATTTTTTCCAGGCTACCTTTGTCCTTATTTTCAGCCGATGATATTAAGATGACATTACAAAGTTTTTCACTTGACGATTGTCATTTAGCCCAGCCAAGTATCTCACCAAATTTGCCCGGCAACCGGATGGAAAAAATCACGAGCGGTTGAAGCCGGACGTGCATTTACTCAAGATCAGCAACACTCATTTAATTTATGAAACAGCACATCTACACCTTGATGTGGCTGTTGGCAGGCATGGGACTCTCCCTCCAGCTGGCAGCCCAAGGCACCATCACCGGAGTAATTACGGACGACACGGGCGAACCGCTTATCGGCGCCAACGTGATCATCAAAGGCACCAATAAAGGCACCATTACGGACTTCGACGGCTCCTACGTCCTGGAAAATGTAGAACCCGGATCGTTCGCTCTGGCGGCCTCCTACACCGGCTATGTGAGCCAGGAGCGCCAGGTCACCCTCTCGGATGGCCAGCAGCTGAGCATCAATTTCGAGCTCAGTGAAAATGTGGAAATGCTCGACGAGGTGGTCGTCGTGGGCTACGGCACCAAGCGACGCAGCGAGCTGGTGGGCAGCATTTCCAAGCTGGAGGAGGACGAGCTCACCGAGGTGAACGTCCAGAGCTTTGAGCAGGCCCTGCAGGGCCAGGCCTCCGGCGTGCAGGTCACCCAGGGCAGCGGCCTGGCCGGCTCGGCCTCGGTCGTGCGCATTCGCGGCACCAGTTCCATCACCTCGGGCGGTGACCCGCTGTATGTGGTGGATGGCATTCCCATTACCCAGGATTACTTTCTGGGCGAAAACCGGGGCAACCAGAACAACAACCCCCTGGCGACGATCAACCCCAACGACATCGAGTCAGTCGAGATCCTCAAAGACGCCTCGGCGGCGGCCATTTACGGCTCCCGGGCAGCGAACGGCGTGATCATCATCACCACCAAGCGCGGTAAAAAAGGCAAGCCTCAATTCTCCTTCAGCACCAGGCTCGGCTTTTCCGAACCCACCAAGGTGCTGGAATTCATGAACAGCGAGGAGTTGCTGCAGATCCACCAGGAGGCCTGGGAAAACGACGGCAACGTGGGCCGCGCTCCGCTGCCCGTCGCCCTGACCAACGAGAACTACGATGCCGAAAACTACACCTACGAAGAGGTCGAACAGATCAATACGGACTGGTTTGACGAGGTCCTGCAAAAAGGCTTCAAGCAGGAGTACAACCTGAGTATGCGCGCAGGCGGCGATTGGATCAATACCTATGTAGGGGCCAGCTACAGCGACAACGAAACCTACATGGTGGGCAACCGCTTCCAGCGGATCAGCGGCCGGGTGAACGTGGACATCACCCCCTCGGAAAAACTGAAGATCGGCATTTCCACCTCCCTGGCCCAAGGCCTCACCGACCGGGTCGATCCGCTGGCCGGTGGTCTGGGACTCGCCCAGTCCACGGCCCTGCCCATCTATCCCATTTTCAACAAGGACGGGGAATTCTTCCGTCCGGACCTCAACCCGGTTGCCCGCCAGGAACTGCTGCAGCAACGCACGATCGAGTTGCGCAGCATCAACAACCTCAGCATCTCCTACATCCCGGTTCCCGAACTGACCTTTACCGTACAGGGCAACTACGACTTCATGAACCTGCGCGACCACCAGCTGGAAGATTTCGAGTGGATCCGGGTCACCAACATCAACAACCCGGGCAATCCGCTGCTGCAGGATACCCTCGGCATTTCCCGGCAGTGGCGCACCCTGGCCAACAACTGGTCGACCTTTGCCACCGCTGAATACCGCTTCGACAAGGTGCTGCCCCGGACCCACTCGCTCTCTGTGCTGGGCGGTGTGGAATACCAGCGCTCCGATCTGGACGGGCGCTTTCGCGAGTACCGCCTCAACGATTTCGTCTATCGCGAGGAGATCGGCGACAGCACGATCCTCAACGCCGGTAACGAATTCATCATCGACGACGAAAAATTCATCAGCTTCTTCGGACGCCTCAACTACAGCTACCTGGACCGCTATTTCCTTCAGTTTACCTTCCGCCGCGACGGCTCCTCCCGCTTCGGCGACAACAACCGCTTCGGCAACTTTCCCTCAGTGGGCCTGGGCTGGATCCTCTCCCGGGAGGATTTCTGGAACTCCCGCTGGTTTACCTACCTCAAATTCAAGGCCAGCTGGGGGCGCACCGGCAACGACGAAATTCCCTGGCAGGAACAATTTGCTTCGGTAACGGTACTGGACAGCACGGAGACCAATGCGGCGGAGACCTACAACAACGAGCCCATTCGCTACCTGCGCCGGCCGGCCAATCCGGATCTGCGTTGGGAGGTGGTCAACACCTACGATGTCGGCTTTGAGATGGGCTTCTGGGAAGACCGCCTCACCGCCGAACTGGTGTACTACTACCAGCGCACCACCGATGCCATACTCAACATTCCGACGCCGGCCTCTTCCGGCTGGGCCGAGCTCAGCCAGGCGCGCAACGTCGGCAAGATCGAAAACCAGGGCGTTGAATTTACCCTTACTTCCCGCAATATCGTGGCCCGCGATCCCGGCGGCTTTAGCTGGACCACCAATTTCAACCTGGGCCATAACCAGAACAAGGTGCTGGAAGTGGCGGCCGCCACCCCCGATGCCCTGGCCGGCGGCTTTGGCGATACGCGAGCCATCGAGGGCGAGGCCCTGAATACCAACTTCATCATCGTATATGCCGGCCTGGACGCTGCAACCGGACGCCCCCTCTATGAGGAAGTGGATGCCGAAACCGGCGAACCCACCGGCAACCTGATCTTTCAGTACCGCGAAGCTTTTGACCGCCAGGTCGTAGGCAACGGCTTCCCCGCCGTATTCGGCGGGTTGAACAACACCTTCAACTGGGGCCGTTTCGACCTGAGCATCTTCTTCGTGTACAGTTTCGGGGGGCAGATCTACGACGATGCCGCCAAGCGCCAGCTGGGCGTGGTGTCCATCAACAACGAAGGGGCCTGGAACATGCGACGCGACCTGATCGGCAACTACTGGCAACAGCCCGGCGATCAGACCATGTTCCCGCGCCTTACCCTCGATCCGGCCACCTACGGACTGAACGGCATCTGGAACCACAACCACACCAACTGGCTGGAATCAGCGGACTACGTGCGGCTGCGCACCCTGACCTTCGGCTACAACATTCCGATCCGCTCCAACTTCATCCGTCGTTTCCGCGTGTACTTCACCGGCCAGAACCTGCTGACCTTTACCAATTATTCCGGCTGGGATCCCGAGGTGGCCCGCGAGCGCACCAACCCGCAGGAACGCAATGTGGGGGGAACCAATGTGACTTACCTGACCCCGCCCCAGGAGCGGGTGTATATGTTCGGCCTGGATATTGATTTTTAAACCCAACGCTTCAAATCGAATACCTCATGCGACCTATACGCATTTTCACCATACTGTTCTCCATGCTGCTCTTTGCGCTCCTGCTGCCCTCTTGTGGCGATGAATTTCTGGAGCCCGAAAACATCCAGACCGAGCAGGTGGACAACTTCCTGAAAACCAAGGAAGACCTGTTCGAGATCCTCAACAGTGCTTACCGGGGCCTGGCCGAAGGCAATTTCATGGGCGGGACGGTACAGATCACTACCGACCTCATGGCCGACGATGCCGATGCCTCCCTCATAGCCAATGCCGATTGGCTCAAACACTACAACCGGCGCACCGATATCTTCACCAGCACGACCCGGAACATGATGCAGACGGGCGGTACGGTGACCAACCGGGTCAATCAGGTGATGACCTTTATGGATCAGTTTGAGCTCACGGATGCCGAGCGCAACCGCCTGGAAGGCGAATCGCGCTTCCTGCGCGCCCTGGGGCATTTCGAGCTGCTTCGGCTCTTTACACTGCCTTTCGGCTACACGCCGGACAACTCCCATGCCGGCATGAGTTACTACACCACCATAGACTGGGGCGCTCAGCCCAGGCTTACCGTGAGAGAATCTTACGACTCCATCCTCAATGACCTGAACCGCGCCGTGGAACTGCTGCCGGAAGAAAACGGCAACTACGCCAATCGCTTCGCCGCCCACGGCTACCTGGCCAAGGTGTACTTCCAGATGAATGATTTCGAAAATGCCCTCTTCCACGCCGATCAGGTGATCGGCAGCGGGCGGTATCAGCTGGACACCCTCAAGGGGCGCTTCAGCCTCAGTGGCTCACCGGAGGCCGTATTCAGCCTGATCAACACCACGGGCGATCCGGCCTTCGACTTCAATGCGGCCGGCGAGCTGTACAATGCCTGGAACCCCGTCAATACCAATCCCCTCCTCCTCGACGACGGTTTCTTCGTGGAAGAATCGGCTTCGGATACGACCCGCGGCCGCCTGTTCTACTCGGGCAACAACCTGATCAAATTCCAGAATGAGGCCAACCGCATTCAATTGCCGCTGGTACACCTGACGGAGCTCCTGCTCATCCGGGCCGAATGCCTGGCGGAAACGGGCGGCGACCTGCAGCAGGCCCGGGACGACATCTCCGAGATCCTGCTGCGCTCCGGACAGCCTCCCATAGCCCAGGCCAGCGGCGCGGAAGAGATCATCCGAATAGCGCGCCGGGAGCGGCGCTACGAACTGGCAGGCGAAGGCAATCGCTTCCACGAACTGAAGCGCATCGCCGTGCTGGAGGATCCCGACCTGATCATTCGCGGCGCACTCTGGGATTGCCCGGGTATGATTTGCCAGTTTCCCGACAATGAGCTGGCCGGCAACCCCGATCTGGACCCCAATCCGGAAGGAGGCTGCGATTAATTCATTTATTTTGTACCAAACTCATTCACCATGAATAGGCTATATAGTATTGCATTCATCGGTCTTCTGCTCGCCCTCCTTGTCGTGCTGGCGGGCTGCGAAGAAAACGACTACAACGACCTGGCTCCGCCGCCTTCCAAGATCGAGGGCATCCGGGGTTCCTGGACGATCGACAAAGTGGAGCAGGTAGAACTCACTAAGCGCGCCGGCGGCTTTGACATTCGATACGACGTCTCCGAAGTGGTGGTTGGCGACGACCCCATGTCCATTGTCTTCGAGTCCGAGAATAGGACCTATACCGTGAATGCCGGCACCACCGTCCACGCACTGGGCAGCGGCGGTACCTGGGCGTTCGACGATCCCGAATTCCCCACCCAGCTCATCTTCAGTACGGATGAGGGCAATACCGTGACCGCCGATCTTCAGCGCACCGTTCGCCCGGTAGACAACCTGTTGCAATTCGAATTTCCGCGCACCTGCGCCAATGTGGAGAATCCGGAATTCGGCTATGAATACACCTTCAACCGCGATATCCAATAACCAACCAAAGTGAAGAACGCCATGAAACGATATACGCCTTTTCTTCTGCTCTTGGCCGGCTTTCTGCTGGCTGTTACGGGACTGAACGGCCAGGCGGCCTGGATCGAACCCGGCGGCGATGCCTTCAATCCGGATCAGGAAGCCACCCTCTATGTCGATCTCGAAAAGACCTCCAATGAATTCGGTATTGTCGAAGCGGCGCAAAGTGGCCAGGACATGTTCATCTGGACCTGGCAGCCCAAGGAGCATCCGGCCGGCCACCCCCTGGCCAACGGCCTGGGTTCTCAAGCCTGGAAAAACTCCAACGATGCCCTCATGATGACCAAAGAGGACGACCTGGGGCCCTATGTATACAGCTACACGTTGATCCCTACGGAGTTTTACGAGGTAGATGCAGCCACCGTGTACAACAACGACTTTGAATTCCTGGTGAAGCCGAAGGACGGCGGCGGCTTCGGCGATCCGGACATCAAGACCGAAGACCTCAAGGTGGAAGTGGCGCCTCCGGGATTGGCCAAGGTGTTCACCATCCCCGTCGGCTCTCCCTCCGGCGACACCGCCGTACTGGCTTCCACCCCCGAAGACGTTTTTACCATTCGCTATGACAAAGCCCAGGAAGAGGCCCCCAACTTGGTCGATGCCACGGAGTTCTTTGTATTTCTGCGCGGAGAAGGCAGCGATGGGAACCAGTATCAGGTAGCCCCCAACCTGAGTGCCGTGGATGAAACCCCGGAGCTGATGATGAAGCTTCAGGACCAGAATGTGTACACCCTCTCCTTCATTCCCAACCGCTTCTTCAAGGACGTGCCACCCGATGTGGATATCGTCTTTATGCGCTACCAGATCGTGAAAAAAGGCTTTTCCAGCACTGCCGATGTGGTGGCTGACGGCACGAAAAACGAGTTTCGGTACACCTTCTCCTGCGAGTAGGTTGCCGAAAAAAACAGCGCAAAAAAAAACCCGGCAGTCCCTACAGCTGCCGGGTTTTTTTCTCTGGCCTGTGGCTTTCCCTTCTTTTAAGGCACCACTATGCGCTGGGTCCACAATCCGTCTTCCAGCACCACTTGCAGCAAATAGATGCCGGTGGGAAGATCGGCATTCCCATTCAGTGTCGTGATAGAATAGCCCTCCGGAAGATAGCCACTGTACAATTCGGCCATCCATTGCCCGCTGAGGTTGAGCAGGCGCACCTCCGCCTGGCTGCCGCGCCGCAGATTGAGCTCCAGGCTGAGCTGACCACCCGAGACCGGATTGGGAAAGACCGAGGCTTCGTACAGGCTGCCCGGCTGGGTATGCACCGAAGTGGGCAGCTGGGCCTCGCCAATGTAGACATCGGTATAGAGCCGGTATTCTCCGGGGGCCATCTCCAGGCGGGCGTTCACATCCGCTACCAGAATGCTGTCGCCCGAATAGTACTCGTACCACCAGCCGGTATGCTGAAAGTTGGGGTCCAGTTGGCTGGTTCTTACGTTGGCGTTGCCGATGAGGGTTACCTTCATCTCCGGATGATGGAGATGGATGCGCTTCCAGGCGCTCTGATCCACGTCCAGCTCAAAATCGTCGGTCTGGAAGACCGGATAGGTTTCCCGCAGCTCGATCAGGCTGCGGAAGGTCTCGTACACGCGCTGCCGGCGGACGTCCTGCTGATAGTCCCAGCGGATGGGCTTGGGCGCCAGCTTGCAGAGGTCGTCGCCCGGGATGATCTGCCCGTTGCACCAGAAGAGCGTCACATCGTAGCCGAGTTCGCCGAACTGCCAGATCATTTTGGGGCCCGGCACCGGGAAGAAAAAGTTGGCAGCCAGCTCCATGCGCTGCAGAGCCGTACCCAGCTCCCGGATATCGTAGCTGCCGTCACCGTTGCTGTTCCCGACTTCGAGGTTCTTGTACATGAGCCGCTCCTCGTCGTGGCTCTCCATGTAGCCCACCACATGGGGCACGTCCCAGCCCCGGTTTTGGTAAGAGATCCCGCCCAGATCGGAATTGTTGTAGCCCATAGTGAATTGATTGTAGGGGTCTGTCATCTTTCCCCAGGTCATCATGCCGTACTCGGCCAGCTCTTTTTCCTCTTCATTGGCGGTGAAGTGTTCCAGGATGACATAGGCTTCGGGATCAGTAGCCCAGATCACATCGGCCATGCGCTTGAGGATGGCGATGCGGGAGGCGTCGTAGGCGAAGGCATCGAAGCTGCCGCCCACATTTTGCGTGAAGCCTTTGGAGAGGTCCACGCGATAGCCGTCTACCCGGTATTCTTCCAGCCAGTAGGTGACCACCCGGTCCAGCCACGCCCGGGTGGCCGGGCTCTCGTGGTTGACGTCGAAAAAGACATTGAAGTCGTGGGTTGGCTGCTGGTTGAGCCAGGGATTGTCCGGGCGAGGCTGAAAGGCCACCGGATCCCAGTAGAGCTGCGCCAATGGGCTCAGCTCGTGCACGTGATTGTACACCACATCCAGGATGACGGCCATGCCGCGGGCGTGGCAGGCATCCACCACGGCCTTGAAGGCATCCGGCGTACCGTAGTATTTGTCCAGGGCCATGTGAAAGGTGGGGTCGTAACCCCAGCTCAGGTTGGCCCGGAACTCGGATACGGGCATAAACTCGATGGCGTTGATGCCCAGGCGATCCAAATAATCCAGCGTGTCCAGGAGGGTCTGGTAGTTTTGGGCGGCGATGAAATCCCGCATGTGCAATTCGTAGACGACCAGATCTTCCTTTGCGGGCTTCTCAAAATCCGTGACCTGCCAGTCGAATGCGGGCTTGCCCGGCTGCAGCAGAGAGACGATGCCGCTTGTTTTCCCCGCCGGGTAGGGCGGCAGATCCGGGAAATTCGCTTCCGGAATGAAGCCGTCATTGGCCGGATCCAGGATGAGTTCGCTGAAGGGGTCCGCTATCCGCAGCTCGCCATCTACCCAGTATTGATAGGCGTACGTTTGCCCCGCATCGAGTGCGGGCAAGTCCAGCCAGAACAGAGAATCGTCGGCAGAGCGATTCATAAAATAGGCAGACCGGGGAGCCCAATTGTTGAAGTCGCCCAACAGGTAGACTTCGTCCTTTCCGGGTGCCATCAGGGCCAGGCGCAGGGTGCTGTCGGTGAGGTAGGTAGCTCACAGCATGGTACCCGCGGGCGGATCGGCAATGGTCACGGCCGGCGGAATGGCGTAATAGAAGGTATCGCGAGCCGTATCGCTCCCGGCTTCCACCTCAAATATCACCTCGTGGTCGCCGTCCTCGGAGACGTTGAGGGTGTACAGCAGACTGTCGCCGGTACCCTGAGCAATGAGCTGGCCATTGTCAAAAAGGCGGAGATCCCCTTCGCGATTGCTGATGGCGAGAATGTCGATTTCCTCGCCCAATGCGGCGATCAAGGGCTCTCCGGGCTCCAGGAATTCGGCAACCAACCCGAGCTCGGGGGGAAAGACCTGCACAAAAATATCGCCTCCCTGAGCGGTCTTGCCCTCTTTGGAGCCATCCTGGTTGCGAAACACAAAAGCCATCTGCAAGACCTCTGTATCAGGTGGAATAGACGCACCCGCATTGTTATTGTCCGCATACCACTGCAGCAGGCTGGGAGCGAGCGAAAGTTCATAACGATCCGAAGTGCCTATGCGCGTCATGCGCACCCGGGCATCATCGGTAGCCCAGTCGCCCACAACGTATTGCCAGCTGCCCGGGCCACCCTGCCGGGTGATCAGCCCGGTATGGGCATAAACCGGTGTGCCGGGCGGCAGG
>JAJDFU010000314.1 GCA_020528935.1 Saprospiraceae bacterium
TCAACCACTTATGTCAGGGTCTTTAGTGCTGACATCCGCAGGATCGTCAGGATAACCCTGACAATTGCAAAATTTTGTGTACCCAAATTTGGATACGGATAATAACAGTAAGAATTGAACTGTATTAATCCTAATTGTTTGATTTACATAGTTTTGCAATTCGTCAGCCCTCCGGGCGGAAAATTCGTTGAATTTCCCGGGTTAAGCCGGTATTCACGGGCGTAGCTGCCGGTATCCGGAATGCGCTCGTTGCACTCCGAATAAGCCGCTGCGGCAGCAACGGGCGGCCACCATACTCCTGGCCGTTTTGTCCCGGCTGTTGCCCTGCGGGAAGGCCGCCCAGCAAGAAGAACGGAAAAATGCCCTTTTCAGGGTATTGCGCTTCATCCAAACCTCAATTTACATTTGCTATCCTTATCCTTCGGGTATGCACACCTGGCACCCCATAAATTGGGGGTATGTAAATCTGTCTTAAGATCTTAACTTAGGCCTTTGGAAAGTACAATTTGCTTACTCCCCCTTTAAACTCCGGCGCTCTTTAGCGCTAAAGAGGCTTATCACACAAAAACGGGATGCTGAAAAGTATCCTCTCCAAATTCCGATCGGGCTCGACTTTCATAGGTTGGGTCTGTGCTGTCCACGGCTCTACATACTGATACTTTTTGAGAGGTAAATCTGCTTGCGCAGTCCGCCTTTGAGCGGTACGCACTTGAACGTTGGTTCCAAGCCGGCTCGCTCAACAGCGAAAGAAAAACCGGTAGGAACCCGCCAATTCGAATGCAGCGCCTCGCCGCAATCCGGGTAAAAGGTTCGACAGCGAAACCGAACGGACCCCTTTTTTGGCGAGATGGCAGAAATGTGAGTGTCTCCGTAATTAGAAAATTATATATTACAATCCCAGTGCCATGACATCCAAAATTTCTGAGAACAACGACCAATTGCCCCAAATGACCATTGAAACTACGAGGCCATTGCGCCCCTCTCAGCGCAAATGGCTTGAAAAGTTGGCTGCTTATGTGGACAACCACCTGGACAGCCCCGAGATTTCGGTAATGGATTTAGCTCTAGCCACCTGTGTGAGTGAACGGCAGTTGTATCGCAAGCTGAAGCGGTACACCGGCATGACGCCTAATGCCTTCCTCCGTTCGCGCAGACTGGCGCGTGCCAAGCACCTGATCGACCAGGGCAAAGCGCGCACCATTACGGAACTGGCCGAGCAAGTCGGTTACCATCGTTCTGACTATTTCACCCATTTGTTTAAAGAGGAATATGGTTCTCATCCCGCCGATTTACACGCGGTTTGAGGGCCGCGCTATCGTGCTGATCGCATAGGCTCCTGTACGGAAAAACATGCGAGGCAGGAACGGGTAAAACCGGGCGCAGATTTTCCGGCTAGCTCCCAAAAGCCGATTTACACCTGTGATCGCCGTGCGGTCTGTACTGGCTTCAAGCAAGTTATTTTCCCAAAAAACAAAAACGCGCTGTCCCGCACAGCCACGGTATTTGCTTTTGTATAAACTTGCAAGACGAGCTTATATGTACCCAAACCTCCAAACGAAAACCTCTGACGGGAACCAATCTTCCACTTCGGAGACAGACCCCTGGCTGTCTGCGCTAGATCAATACCTGGAAGAGGCCTATGCCGACTCCGAGCTCAGCATTCGGGATATGGCGGAGAACATGGGCTTGAGTGAGCGGCAATTTTACCGCAAGGTCAAGCAACTCACCGGCCAGACTCCCTTGCAGTACATTCGCGACCTTCGCCTGAAGCGGGCCAGGGAACTCCTGGAAGCGGGACAGATCGACACGGTCAACGAACTGGCTGCCGAAGTGGGCTACATTCGCACCGACTACTTCTCGCGCCTTTTTAAAAAGGCCTTTGGCTTTTCGCCTTACCAGGGATTGCGCGACTGATCCGGCCGGAAGCGGCAGAGCAGGCAAAGGTGCAGCGGCCTGCCGGCGCGCTTTCACCTGCAGGAAGCCCTGAACCCGCTCCTCATTCCGGCTCTGGAAGAGCTCCGTGGCATGCCGTATCGCCAAATTCCGTTTCCTATTTTTACGGCCGGGCGCTCCCCTGCAAAATGCCCAAGGGGCTACCTGAGGGGAGAAAGAATTCGCGCCCGTTAAACTATGCCTGCCATGAAGAACACATTCGCCTGGCTGATCGCGATCTTTGTACTGGCTCAGTACTGCGGTACGAGCCTGCACCTCCCGACGGAGCGGCAGGCTCTTTTCGACCTTCGGGATCAGCAATTTCAGCCGGAATACGAAAAACTCAACCAGGTCCGAACCAATATTCAGATCCAGGGGCGTCAGCTTTCTGCTGCAGAGGAGGCCTTCCTGCAGCGCATGAACGAACTGGATGCCCAATTTGTCGCGTGGGAATCGGAAGTGTACCAACTGGATGAAAGCCTGTCCAACAAAGAGGCCAGAGAAAAACTGGAAGCGGTAAAAGCGGGCTTTTCGGATCTGATGGACAGTACCGAAGCCATGTTTCGGGCCTATCCGTTCCAGTAGGCGGTGAGGTACATGGCTTTTCCAACGAACAACTGCAAAAAGGACAGCGGCCTGTCTGCCGGGTTGCACCGGCCAGCCTTTGGGCCATGTGCTTAGGTAAGCCGTTTGACCCCTATTGTCGGGTTCTGCCTCAGCTTGGTCCCTTGTTTTTCCTTCTATATCGAAGAAAACGGGCCGTTGGTCAAAAAAGCAGGCCGTTGGTCGATGGGCGTATTCTGCCGCAGCTGTTGCGCAGTCGAGGTTGGCGGTTCAGCAGCTATGGGCTGCATATGCCGGGCAATGAGTCCTGTTGATTGATTTACAGAGCACTATCGCTTTGAGGTTCGGCCTCTGAAGTCTTCGGATGCAGAGCATGGGTTTGATCTTGCTCTGCCATTTTTTCCGATTTTGGCGAGATCCGTTACTTCAGGTGGTACTCCGTAGCCAGGTAGGTTTCCGTGCTTTTGTAGTCGAGAAAGCCCTTCACATCCTTATAGACTTCCAACATGTGATAGGGGAAAAGGGGAGAATTTCCAAAAAACCGGTAGGGGTTGAGCAGGGCAGATCGGGTTTTGAAGTACTCATCCACCAGGCCGTCCCAGTGTTCGGACTCCGGGTGCAACTTCTCCTCCAGCACATTGCGGCAGTAATGCCACAGCGGATGCAGGCGCAGGGAAAGGGGCGTGTGGCCGTTGTGCCACCGGTGCAGGAAGTGCTCGTAGTCCAGGCCGGGCTTTCGCCGGAACAAGGTGAGCAGGCAAATGCCGGGGGTGGGTTCTCCATTGGACCAGTTCTTGTCGTATTTTACCGGAAAGGCCTCGTCGGCCAGGTAAATGCCGCGCAGCTCTGCTCGGTCCTGCAGCTCGGGGACGGTACTGCGCCCCTGCTGATAGAGGGAGAACGCCGCCAGGCGGCCGGAGCGAAACGGTATAATGGAAAGCTTGGGGGGCGCTTCTTCCGTGACCAGGTATTTGAGTGCCTCCACCCGGGGGTGGCTCACCAGGGTTTCGCCCAGTTCGCGCATGCGCGCGCCAAAGGAGCCGTAGGATTCTTCCTCCGAACTCCGCAATAAGTAAATGCACTTGACCATCGGCCGAAAAATAAGGCAAATCGGCCTTTCGGCGTTAATCAAGAAACCGGATCTCATGCACAAGCCCCTGTTCGTTTTGCTCTTGCTTTCCTGGCCTGCATTTTTGTCCGCCCAATCGCTGCCCGACTGGCTGAAGGGGCACTGGAAAGGCAGGGGCTACCAGACCGACGTGGATACCACATGGATGTACCGGGTGAGCTGGTTTTCGGGGCAGGCCCGGCCGGTGATCGATTACCCCCTTCTGAAATGCAGCGGGCACTGGGCCTTTCGCAGAAAGGAAAAAAGCCGGCTTGTCTTTCAGGAGGTGGTCACCCAAAATCCGGGATACTGCACCAACCTGGACTGGATCTACGTAAGCCCTGCCGGGCCGGACAAGCTGTGGCTGGAATTTGCCCACGAGGACGATCCGAACACCATCATTGCCACAGCGGTCCTGCGCCGCCACAGCATGCCCTAGTCGCGGCATTTGTCTGAAATCAGGAATGCCCGGGCAATATTTTCCCTGCACTGACAATGCTCATTGGGGTGGGAATCGGGGATGAGTAAGTTGGTTTCACTAACCAACAGAAATCATGACTGCGGATCCTCAATTTCAGGAGCGCACCCATTTGCTGGATACCCTGTGGAGCTATCAAAGCGCAAAGGGTTTCATCAGCGATGCCGATGTGAATGCGGTGGCCGAACACTTGGGCCTTTCGGCTGTAGAAGTGGAAGGCGTGATCTCCTTTTACCACTTCTTCCACCGCAAGCCGGCCGGGCGCTATCCCATCTACCTCAATACCAGCATCACCGCTCAGCACAGCGGCTATGAATCGGTGCGAAGGGCCCTGGAAAAAGCCACCGGCGCAGCTTGGGGCGGTGTTTCTCCCGATGGCCTGTTCGGCCTGTACGACAC
>JAJDFU010000259.1 GCA_020528935.1 Saprospiraceae bacterium
CAAAGGCGTGTTCCGTGCCTTCGCTGCCCAGCAACATTTCCGTCAGGAACGGGGTTTTGCACCAAATAGAAATATCTGAAGGGTACTGCACTTCCGATCTGGTTCATTGCCGCAGTATAGCTACGTTTGCCGCGGTTTTGAAAACGGACTGCCGAGTCATGATCGCATACCTCCGGGGGCTGATTACCTTCAAGTCACCGACCTACGTCGTAGTGGAAGCCGGCGGGGTGGGATATGGTCTGCACATCAGCCTGCATACCTACGCGCAATTGGAAAAGCTGGAAGAAGCCCAGGTGTTGACGCACCTGTACATCAAGGAAGACAGCCATACCTTGTACGGCTTCATGGAGGCTGCCGAACGCCATCTGTTTCGCCTGCTGATCTCGGTCTCCGGGGTGGGCCCCGCAACGGCCCAGGTGGCTTTGAGCAGCATGAATCCCGAGGAGATCCGGGCTGCCATTCTGAGCGAACAGGTGGGCGCTTTTCAGGCCGTGAAAGGCGTGGGCCCCAAAACGGCCAAACGCATCATTCTGGACCTGAAAGATAAGCTGATCAAGGCGGGGGGCAGCGAAGATGCGAGCTTTGTTCCTGCTGCAGACAATACGCTTCGGCAGGAAGCGTTATCTGCATTGATCGCCTTGGGTTTTAACAGAACCCAGGTGCAGAAAGCACTCAATCGCGCTTTGAAGGAAGACCCATCAATAAGGCAAGTCGAAACGCTCATTAAACTGGTACTCAAGCAGCTATCCTGACACCATGCCGGTCTTTTGCAGGCCGCAGAAGACAAACAAGTGTTAAAAAATGAACAAGCCGCCAATGAAGTGCCCATTCGTCGTTCTCCCGAAGAAGAGAACGTGGCAAGGCTGCGCTCATTGACGCCTCAACGGGGTGGTTTAATTCCGGAGCAAGCAAGCTGACAGAAGGGAGAAGAAAAAACGCTCCCCTGAAGCTAAGTTTGCATCGGCCAAGTTGGTTTGAAGGTTCTCGCAACATTCGGATCATTCGGCGCCTGATGCGAGCCAAAAAATTTTTTTGGGACAGTGCATATGAGAAGAATTCTACGCCCGATTGGCCTGGCATACGGTTGTTCCTTACTGCTGTTGAGCAGCGCGGCTTTCCCCGATCCGCACCCGACACCCCGGATCGGCGAAAAGGGCCGGCAACCGGCAGCCCAAACGCCGCAAACCGACACCATACCGCCCCTCGAGGAGCGATACGGCGATTTTCTCACCAATCCGCCCGCCAACCCCTTTGACCTGGACGATCCTTCGGCCGTGGAGCAGGAGGTAGAGTACGATCCCGAAACCGGGCAGTACATCATTACGGAGAAGATCGGCGACGATTACTTCCGCCCGCCTTCCTACATGACCTTTGAGGAGTACATGGATTTTATGCGGGAAAAGGAAGAGCGCGAGTATTTCAACCGCCTCAGCGGCATCGTTACGGATGAGGATGCCAGCGCGACCGACCCGCTGGCTCGCGTGGATGTGAAGTCCAACCTCCTGGACCGCCTCTTCGGCGGCCGCACCATCGAAATTGATCCGCGCGGTACGGTCGACCTCACCCTGGGCGTAGATCTCACGCGGGTGGAAAACCCCATCCTCACCGAGCGGCAGCGCCGCACCGGGGGGTTCAACTTCGATATGAACATCCAGATGAACGTGACGGGCAAAATCGGCCAGAAGCTCAACCTCACAGCCAATTATAACACCAATGCCACGTTCAATTTCGACAATCAGATCAAGGTCGACTACAACAGCGACCTGTTCAGCGAAGACGAGATCATCAAAAAGATCGAGGCCGGCAACGTGAGCTTTCCGCTGCGCGGCAGCCTGATCCAGGGAACCCAGAGCCTTTTCGGCTTCAAAACGGAGCTCCAGTTCGGTCGCCTGCGGCTCACGGGCCTGATCTCCCAGCAGCGGTCCCAGCGCAACAACATTCAGATCCAGGGGGGCAGCCAGTTGCAGACCTTCGAGGTGAAGGCCGATGAGTACGATGAGAACCGCCATTTTTTCCTGTCCTTCTACAACCGCGGCGTGTACGAGGAAGCCCTGGAGAACATGCCCCAGATCAATACGCTGTTCCGCGTCGAAAACATACAGGTATGGGTGACCAACGACCGGAATGCCACGGAAAATGTGCGCGATATTGTGGCCCTGGCCGATCTGGGAGAACCCGATAGCCTCGTGAACCCGGATGCCATCACAGCCGATCCCCAGGCCTTCGACATCACCGGCAACCGGGCTCTGCCCGACAACGACGCCAACGATCTGTATTCCCGCATCAAGAATACCCCGGGCTCCAACAAGATCGATCAGGCGGTGGCTACCCTGCAAAACCAGTTTGGCCTGGTGCAGACCCGCGATTTTGAAAAAGTGAGCGCGCGCCAGCTCGACCCTTCGGAATACACCTTTCATCCCGACCTGGGCTACCTCTCGCTCAACATCAACCTGCAACCGAACCAGGTACTGGGCGTGGCCTTCGAGTATTCCTACAACGGGGAGACGTATTTCGTAGGGGATCTGGCCAACAACATTCAGAATGTCAGTACGGATTCGCTGGACCCCGTCCCCGAGGTCCTGTTCGTGAAGATGCTCAAGAGCACCATTCAGCGCACCGATGTGCCCACCTGGGACCTGATGATGAAAAACGTATACGCCATCGGCGCCTTCCAGGTCAATCAGCAGGACTTCTTGCTGGACGTGTATTTCGAAGATCCCGGCGAGGGGGAAAAGCGCTTCCTGCCCGAGTCGCAGCAAACCTCCCGCTTTGGAGGTTTTCCCTGGCTGCGGCTACTCAATCTGGACATTCTGAACGTACAGGGAGACCCCGTGCCCGACGGGGTGTTTGACTACGTTCCGGGCGTGACCATCAATCCGCAGAACGGCCGCATCATGTTCCCCGTACTGGAGCCCTTCGGGTCGTCCCTGGCCGGGCTGCTGGAAGACGATATTCAGGAACCCTACATCTATCAGGAGCTGTACGACTCCACCCTTTTTCTGGCCAGGGAATTTCAGGAAAAGAATCGCTACACCATACGCGGGGAGTACAAGTCCAGTGTGTCGTCCGAGATCTCCCTGGGGGCCTTCAACATCCCGAGGGGGTCGGTCACCGTGACGGCGGGCGGCCAGGTGTTGCAGGAAGGTCTCGATTACGAGGTGGATTACAACATCGGGCGGGTGCGCATCCTCAACGATGCCTTGCTGAGTTCCGGGGCGCCCATCAATGTTTCGTTTGAGGACAATACGCTGTTCGGGTTTCAAAACCGCACCATGCTGGGCCTTCGGGCCGACTACCAGCTGGACGAGGATTTCAACATCGGGGCGACGTATCTGCACCTGTACGAACGGCCGTTCACCCAAAAAGTGAACATAGGCGACGACCCCATCAACAACCGCATCTATGGGCTGGATGTCAATTTCAGCCGGGATGCGCCCTGGTTGACCAAGGCGGTGGACGCCTTGCCCCTGCTTTCTACCAAGGCCCCTTCCAGCATAACCGTCAGCGCCGAGGGGGCTTTTCTGCAGCCCGGGCACTCCAGGGCGATCAATCAAAACCGCGACTCCCGGGGAGGGCTGGTCTATATCGACGACTTTGAGGGAAGCACCAACGGCTTCGACCTGCGGCAGCCGGTCAACCGCTGGGTGTTGTCTTCCGTACCGCAACGGGGCCCCAACGACCCGCTGCCCAATTACTGGCCGGAGGGCGACCTGATCAACGACATCCGGGCCGGGGCAAACCGCGCCCACCTCAACTGGTACCGCATCGACCAGATCGCCCGGCGTACGGATCAGCAGACCGGCATCAGCGACGACGTCAACCCCTACACCAGTCAGGTGCCCCTGGAAGAGGTGTTTCCAAATGTAACGCTTACGCCGGCCCAATTGCCCAACATTCAGACCTTCGACCTCACGTACTATCCCAGTTCCCGGGGCCAGTACAACTTCGACCTGCCCGGTGGCTATACCGACCTCGGTACGGCCGGCATCAGCTTTGTGGGCGACTCCGTAGTGCTCAACCAGCCGCGCACCCGCTGGGCGGGCATCATGCGCTCCATGCCCACCATCGACTTTCAGTCGGCCAACATCGAATACCTGGAGTTCTGGATGCTCAGTCCCTTCCTGGATCCGGCCGATCCCACCCTGCCCCACCCCGAGCGCGAAGGGATCAACGGAGGAACCATGTTGGTGCATTTCGGCAACATATCGGAAGATATCCTTCGCGACTCGCGCTTATTCTTCGAAAACGGCCTGCCCGGACCCACCAATCCCGACCGGCGCATCGACACCACCCAATGGGGGGTCGTGCCGGTGACGCAGCGCGTGATCAATGCTATTGACAACGACCCCGAGTCGAGCAATCAGCAGGAAATGGGCCTGGACGGACCGAACAAAGAGGGGGAGCGCGAAAACTACGCGGAATACACCAATGCCGTGCGCCAGGACAAACCCAAGACCGCTGACAGCCTCGAAAACA
>JAJDFU010000593.1 GCA_020528935.1 Saprospiraceae bacterium
ATCCGAACCCAACTGGCCAATACCCTGGCCACATCAGAGAACCGACGCAGGGTGGTGGCAGTGACCAAGGCCGCCCTGGAAAACGCCCGGCTCAACCTGGAGGTGGCAACCGAGCGCTTTCGCGGCGGCCTCATCAACTACTTCGACTTCCGGGTGGTCCAGAACAGTTTCCTCAATGCTTCCGAAATTCATCTGCCAGCCGTCTTCAACCTGAAAACCACGGAAACCGAACTGATGCGCCTCACCGGAGAACTGGCCAAGCTGGGGAATTGATGCCCGGACGACCGTCCTTGCGAGCGAATCGGGCAGCGTTTACCGGGGTCGTTTCGTTTGTACTCATGCCGGTGGGTTGCAGGGAAACGCGTAAAACGATAATTTAGGCTGTCTAATCGCCTGGAATGGATATCGCATTTCCCATCAATTACGAGGAGCAGGACCTGATCGAGGCCTGTGTGCGGCAGGAGCGCTGGGCCCAACAGTGGCTGTACGAGGAATACTACAGTGCCATGATGGGGGTGTGTTTGCGCTATGCCAACGGCGAGGACGACGCGATGGATATCCTGCACGAAGGGTTTATCAAGGTATTTCGCCACATCGGCAAGTACGAGCCCGGCACGTCCCTGGCTTCGTGGATGCGGCGGATCATGGTGAATACGGCCATCGATTACTACCGAAAGGTCATTCGCCGGCGCACTGAAGACCTGGAGCAGGCCCGCCATCTGCGATCTCCGGATGCCGATGCAGTGAGCCGCTGTACCGAGCAAGAGATCCTGGAGGCGATCCAGCAATTGCCGGCCACCTACCGGACGGTGTTCAACCTGTACGTTATTGAGGGCTACTCCCACCGGGAGATCGGTGAGATGCTGCACATTTCGGAAAGCACCTCCCGCTCCAACCTGGTGAAAGCCCGAACAAAACTGAAAGCGATTCTGAGCCGCGGATATGGAGAACCAGGAATTTGACCGCATCCTTCGCCAAAAGCTGAGCGGCTTGAAGCCGGAGTACGATCCCAGCAGTTGGGCATCGCTGGCCGCCCGTATGGATGCCGGAAGCCCCCCACTGCGGGAAGAAGACCTGGATCAGGCCGTCTTCGAAAAACTACACGACTTCCGGCCTGCCCAGCCACCGAAGGGCTGGACGGCCCTGGCTAAGCGCCTGGCCGCCGAACAGCTTCGCCCTCAACTTATCCAGGCCAAGATCCTGGAGGCGGCGCTCCTGTTTGTTCTGCTCGTGTTCCTGGCTGATGTCCTGCTGCCCGGTACGCCCTACCGGCCCGGCCTTGCCGATACGGCATCCCGGGAGCCCTCCGCGCCGGTCAGGCCCGAAGGCCACACCAGCCCCCTACCGCCGGCGGTTCGTCCTTCCGCACCGAACAGCGCTCCGAAAGCCGCCGCCCCTTTATTTGCCGTGCGAGAAGATCGCCCGCGGGCTAAGGAGCTCCCAGGCCTTCCCGGGCTCCCCCTATCCGAACTCACACTCCCCCCCAGGCCGTTGCCTCTCCGCGCCCCCCGGCTG
>JAJDFU010000546.1 GCA_020528935.1 Saprospiraceae bacterium
ACTCTATAAATAGAATGCTGCCACCAACAAATTGTAGCCGTCAATTGCCAGTAAAAGCAGGGAATTGCGTCTACACAGACCGCCTCAAAAAATATGGGATTTAAAAAATATTGCTTAACCTCAATATCCAATCTAATGAAAAACGGTATTTCCTTATTCCTCATCCTGCTGCCGCTGAGCTGGGCCTGCCAGAAAGAAGAGGCCCTGCAACCGGAAGCCACGGCACACGAACAGGAAGCAGCCCGGTACGAAAAGCAGGCCCTGGACCAGATCGCCGAAGATCAGGAGACGACCCTGGCGTTTCGCGGACGCCTTATCCAGGTACCGGCCGGTTCCGACCTTTTACAGGAAGCGGTGGAAGATGCTCCCTACGGCGCTACCCTCGTGCTGGAAGAAGGCCTGCACAGCCTGTCCGGCACCCTGGTCATTCAAAAATCCCTGCGCCTGATGGGCACAGGCACCGAAACTACGCTGGAAGTAGATACGGAAGTGACAACCGAATTTCCCCTACAGGTAGACCCGGCGATAATGGTAGTGAGTTCCGGCCCGGTGGAGATATCCAACATCACCATACAGGATCCGGACGGCATCGGTCAGGTAGGCGTTCTCCTGCTGCATTCCGATAAATGTAAGCTCAGCAATAATCGCCTGTTCAACTTCCGCTACACCATTCTGGTGGAAGGCTCCGATCAGGCCAGTGTACACGACAACCTCATCGAATCCTCGCCGGAGTTTGCCGTCTGGGGCATGGTCAATGTAAACGGCAAAAATTCCCGCGTGTACAACAACCGTTTTGTCAATACGAACAACGGATTGTTCTGCGGAGATGCGCAGGGCGTGGCAGTAAAGAACGAATTTGTGCATACCGAGGGTGCAGGCGAAATCGGCCTGCTGTTTTGCACGCCCAACATCCTGGGCCAGTTCATGGTGTTACCCGACGGCACGCCGGCCCAGGCCGAAACGTCGGCAACGGGCTGGATCGCGGTCAACAACACCGCCTCCAACTGGCAGTGGGGCTTCCTGGCCATCGACGGCGCCAACAACAACATCCTGATCAACAACCGGGCGAAAAAGAGTGGCCTGTATGATATCGAACTGGCTGGTGAATCCCAGCGCTTCGGCTTTACAACACCCACTTCGTTCAACAACAAGGTATTCCAGGGCCGCGACCAGCTCATCAAGGTGTGCGGGGTGGACAACCAGGCCTTCGGTGGCAACCAGGTGAATACCACTCTTGACCCCTGTAACTAAAACCCGCTTAACGGGCCTGCGAATACAACCAGAAAACCCTACAACCTATACGCTATGACCCCGGGTGGGTCGCTAGGCCCGCAAATCCAACTATCGCCCGTTAAGCTTTATTTCCCGGTCGTTCCCACTCTGGCGGCCGGGAGATTTTTTTTCGCCAGCCCGGAAGCAGAAGCAGTGGATGCTTGAAATAGAAGATTTCCGGCACTGCCTTTCCACCCCCCTTATTCCAAAGCCAGGAAAAAAGGGGCTCCTCACTCCCCTGCCGCTTCTTCCGTCAGGAAAGAATACATCTTCCCGTACTCCAGCATCTGCTCGGTGAAGTCGTCGGGGTATTCCACCTTTACGTCGGTGATGGCACCGGCCTCGTCCTGCACGGGCACGAGGCGCGGGGTGATGAAGCCGCCGTAGGGCGGGCTGTCCAGTTTTTCGCTGCGGGCCAGCACTTCCTTATGGATCGTGGGATCCACCTGCACGCCGTAGGTTTCGATGAGGTATTGACCGGCTTCGTAGTCGCCCTGGCTCTTAATGCGCTGCACCTCGCGCAGCAGCCGGCCGAAGAGCTCTCGCAGCTGGTCGTAGTCCTTGATGTCGAAATAGGTCTTGCCGTCGCGGGTCACCTTTTCGATCACGCCCTCTTCCTTCCCCTTTTCGTACACCCAGTGCGACACCATGGAGCGGTTGCGCATATGGGCCTGCTGGATCTGCTTGCCCGGCTCGATGCGGCGCAGCTGAAGCATCAGGCCGTTTTTGATATAACTGTCGTATTCGGCCTTGCCCACTTCCAGGGAGGGCATGAGGCCGAGTTCCACCAGCCGGGGATCCATGATGTAGTAGAGCGCCACCAGATCGGCCCGGGCTTCTTCCAGGGGCGAGGCGTAGTTCTTGAGCGTCTCGGCAGGCTGGCCTACGCCGGGCTCGAGCTGGCCGCTGGCGTGGCCGATCACCTCGTGCAGCGCGGTGTGCATTTTGGCGGCCAGCTCGCCGTATTCCTCGTTGCGCTCGATCTCCTCCGGATCGTGGGCAAACTCTCGCAGCAGGCCGGGGCCGTCGGCCTTGTTGTAGGCGGCAATGATATTGCCCAGGCTGACGCTCTTGGAGCCGTATTCCTTGCGGATCCAGTTGGCATTCGGCAGGTTGACGCCGATGGGGGTGGAAGGCGAGGCGTCGCCGGCCTCACCGGCTACGGCCACCACCTTGTAGCTGATGCCCACTACATCTTCCTTTTTGTGGGCATCCAGGATGGGGGAATTCGTTTCGAAGTACTCCGCATTTTCGGCCACCTGGGCCATGCGGGCCGAAGCTTCGAAATCGTCGATCTCTACGATGGTCTCATAGGAGCCCTTCATGCCCAGTGGATCCTGGTACACCTCCACAAAACCGTTGATGTAGTCGATGGCGCCTTCGGTGGCCTGTACCCAGGCCACGTTGTAGTCGTCCCAGGTCTTCAGGCTGCCGGTCTTGTAGTATTCGATCAGCAGCTTGAGGGCATCGGCCTGGGCGGGGTTCTCGGCCACCTCCACGGCTTTCTCCAACCAGAAGACGATCTGCTCAATGGCCGGGCCATACAAGCCGTCGATCTTGTACACCTGCTCCATCAGTTCGCCCTTCGCGTTGCGAACGACCTTGCTGTTGAGTCCTATGGACAGCCTGGGGTCCATGGTCTTTTTCTTTTCGGCATAAAAGGCTTCCACTTCGGCCTGGGTGAGGCCGGGCGCGTAGAAGTTGACGGCCGACCCCGCCACCAGGTCGCCCTCTTGGGCCACTTTGACGGCATCGACGGCGGGGTCGAACATGGCCATGAGGATCTCTTCGTCCAGGGCGGCTCCCGAATCGCCGAGCAGGCCCTCGAAATACGCTCTGGAAAAGTCCGGAATGAATTTGTCGTTGGAGTAGTGGTGGTGAATGCCGTTGGAGAACCACACGTTCTTGGCGTAGGCCATGAAGTTTTCCCAGTCGGCACCACTGCGGTCGCCGGGGTATTGATCTACGATCTGGTCCAGCGCCCGGCGGATGGCCAGGTTGTGGCGGTAGTTCTGATCGTAGATGATATCGCGGCCGCTCAGGCCGGCCTGCGTGAGGTAATACACCAGTTTCTTCTGCTGGAGACTGAGCTGATCGAAGCCGGGAATTTGATAGCGGATGATCTTTTTGTCGGCGAATCGATCCGGGCTCCAGACAAACCCGGTGGTATCAGCCGGGTTTGCTCCGGATTGTTGCCGTTCGGTTGCGGGATCGCTCTGGCAGGCCGCCAGGAGGGCGACCCAAGCCAGCAAGAGGATAGCACGTAGGTTCATCGGTCGGAAACGTTTTTTGATTTGCAGGGAGGCAAAGTACAAATTTTACGGACGGGAAATGCCGCCTAGCCCCACCACATGGTGCTCAGCAGGCGCTCGCCCTGTAGCCAGATCTGGCGAAAGCCAATGCGGTAGTGGTCGATGGAAAAGGCCTCCTGATGCATATCGATCTGAAAGAAGGTGGAGGGGGTGATGTGTATGCCTACCCTGCCGATGCGCAGGCTCTTTTCCACGTGATAGTGCCCGCAGAAAAGTTCGACGGATGCAGCGTGATCGCCCAGAATGGCCAGCACCTCATCCCGGTCCTGCAGGGCATAGCGGCTATCCATGTAAGGCACCCCGGCCAGGCAAGGCGGATGGTGGATAAAGACGAGCACGGGGTGGGAGCCATGGCTGTACAATTGCTGCGACAGCCAGTGCTTCTGCCCGGGAGAGAGGAAGCCCCGGGCGCTATCCAGAAAGAGTACGAGCCAGCTGCCCCAGCTTTGGTCGTAATACAGTTCACCGTTCTTCAGGCGGTTGGCCAGGCCAAGCCCCTCGGCCAGCAGAGCGGATTGATCGTGGTTTCCGGGAATGGCGGAAAAGGGAATACCGAGCGACTCCATCTGCTCCCGTATCCAGGCGTAGATGCCGGCTTCGCCATCCATGTAACACAGATCGCCGCTGAGTACCAGATGATCGGGCTGCAGGCTGGCGATCCGCTGCAGGGCTTGCCCGAAGTTGGCCCGCACGTCCACGCCCCGGGTGTCCTCCCCCTCGCGGCCAATGTGTATGTCGGTCAACTGAACGAGGTGCATCAGGCCTTGGGATCGAGGGGTGGAGCCGGTTGCTCTGGCGTATGGGGCGGCGTGTAGGATGGCGGATAGCCGGTCGGCGGGGCCGGTGTGTAATCAGGACTGGGG
>JAJDFU010000526.1 GCA_020528935.1 Saprospiraceae bacterium
CTTTTGTCTTGATCCTGGTGTGGTACTTCTTCGTGTTTCGTTGGGGCATGATGACCGTTCGGAAAGGTAAAAGGAATACCGTTAAAAAATAAAAAGGCGCATTTCGCTTCCAAATGGGTTGGATCCAACTCATTTGGAAGCGGTACTATTTTTTAAGCTGAAAAATTCATCAAAGTTGCCGGCTTTAGGCCATACAATTGCAAAATCCTGTGAACCAGACCTTTACGGATGAGGCAGCCTCATCCTTGCTGTAACGATCCTACCCACATTGGGATCCGCAAAATGTTGCCATGGTCAGGGTCGAAGCCACCGGCCTAAGTGGTCGAGAGCTTATTTTGAACCCCTTATCGCCGTTATTCACGGGAACCCGTAAATAATTCCGGGTAAAGCGCGCATGACCCCTGAAATAGTAAAAAGGGCCGGCATTGCGGGGCTCGGTTTTAAATGCGTACCCGCTGTTCCGGCCGGCGCGCAATGTTCTCCAACGGCGGCCCGCCGGCAAAAGTTCCCCCTCCTCAGCGCAGCTTCACCGCCGTGCCGTAGGCGAGGATCTCCGAGCATCCCTGCATGACCATAGCGGTGGTAAAACGCACATTGATGATAGCGTCGGCGCCCAGGCTTTCGGCATCGGCCATCATGCGGCGGATGGCTTGCTCGCGGGCGTCGGCCATGAGCTGGGTGTACTCGGAAATTTCGCCGCCTACGAGGTTCTTGAGGCCGGCAAAGATGTCGCGGCCAATGTTGCGGGCACGCACCGTGCTGCCGCGGCACACATCCAGCACCTCGGCGATCTCGCGCCCGGGCACAAAGTCGGTATTGGTGACGATCATAGGGTTTCAGTTTTTTAGGGGCGCGCATCCGGATCGTTGTCCAGGCCACTGCCCTTGAGTTTCTGATCCAGGAAGTTCGTCATTTTCTGATACAGGTGCAGGCGGGTCACCCCGCCGTAGATGCCGTGGTTGCGGTTGGGGTAAAAATAGGTTTCAAACTGTTTGTTGGCATTGATGAGCGCATTGGCCATCTCGACCGTATGCTGAAAGTGGACGTTGTCATCGCCCATGCCGTGGACGAGCAGGTAGTTGCCCCGCAGGCGGTCGGCGAAGTAGATGGGCGAGTTTTCCTCAAAGCCCTCCGGATTTTCGGCAAAGGTGCGCATGAAGCGCTCAGTGTAGATGGTATCGTACCACTTCCAGTTGGTGACCGGCGCCACGGCGATGGCCGCCTTGAACACCTCATTGCCTTTGAGAATGGCAAGGCTGCTCATGTAGCCGCCGTAGCTCCAGCCGAAGATCCCGATGCGGCCGGCGTCGATGTAGGGCAGGCTGCCCAGGTATTTGGCCGCCTCGATCTGGTCTTTGGTCTCGTAATGCCCCAGTTTGCGATAGGTCATCTTCTTGAATTCCTGTCCGCGGCCACCGGTGCCGCGATTGTCTACACAGGCCACCACGTAGCCTTGCTGGGCCAGCATCTGAAACCACCAGTAGTTCTGGCCCTTCCAGCTGTCGGTCACCAGCTGGCTGCCCGGGCCGCCGTACACGTACAGGAGTACGGGATGCTCCGCAGACTCGTCCATGTCCGGCGGCTTGATCATCCAACCGTTGAGCGCGACGCCCTCGCTGGTGGTGAAGTCGAAAAACTCCACGGGTGTGGTGCCGTAGGTGTCCTGCAGCTCGCGCACCCGCTCGTTGTCCTGGATGGTGCGGATGCGCTCGCCGGAGCGGTCGTATACGCTGATCACGGGCGGTGTATTGGCGGTGCTGTGGGTGAGCACGAAATAGTCGAACGTACTGCTGAACTCGGCGCTGTTGGAGCCCGGCTCGGGCGACAGCTCGCGCAGGCCCTGCCCGTCCAGGCCGATCTCGAAGATCTGCCGCTCCATGGGCGAGCGCCTGGCCGCCTGGAAGTAGAGCTTGCCCCCGGCTTCGTCTACCCCGTAGAAGTTGGTGATCTCCCACTCGCCCCGGGTGATCTGGCGCTGCAGCTCGCCCTTCATATCGTAGAGGTAGATGTGGTGCCAGCCGTCCCGCTCGCTGGTCCATATGAATTGCCGGCCATCCTCCAGAAAGCGGAGGTTGTCCAATACAGATTCGGAGATGTAGTAGGGGTTGGTCTCCTGCAGCAGCAGGCGGGTCTTGCCGCTTTTGGCGCTGGCCAGCAGCAGGTCCACCCGGTTTTGGTGGCGGTTCATGCGCACGACGCAAAGCTGATCGGGATCCTCCGTCCAGCGGATGCGCGGCAGATAGATGTCCGTTTCCTCGCCGGTATCCACCCGGATGGTTTTTCCCTTTTTCAGGTCGTAGATGTGGGCGCTCACCAGGGCGTTGTCCTCACCCACCTTGGGATACTTGAAGGTGACGTACTCGGGATACATCTCGTCCCGGTAATTGGTCATGGTAAATTCCTTGACGCGCCGTTCGTCGAAGCGCAGGAAAGCGAGGCGGCGGCTGTCGGGCGACCACTCGAAGGCTTTGGCGATGGCAAATTCCTCCTCGTACACCCAGTCGGTAGCGCCGTTGATGACGGCGTTCTGCTCGCCGTCTTCGGTGACCTGTACCAGCTCGCCGGAGGTCAGGTCGCGATAGTAGAGGTTATTGCCCAGCACAAAGGCCACCTTTTCGCCGTCGGGGCTGATGGTGGCGTAGCGCTGCTTATCGCCCTTGTACAGGGGAAGAATCGTCTCGCCGGCCCGGTCGTAGACGAAGAAGTTGGCCCGGGTGGAATAGCGGTAGATGGATTCCGTTTCCGTCTCGATGAGGAGCTGCGCCTCGTCGGGCCCGAAGGAATACCCGCTGAGCCTGCCGGGAAAGCCGTTTTGCCCCGAAAGATCCGGAGCAAAAAAGAGGGTGTCGGTAAGCTCGCCGGTGGTGAGGTCGTATTGGGTGATGGCATTGCCCTCCTTGCGTGTGTAGTGCCTGCCGTCCTCCAGGAAGTTGAAGCCGGATACGGAGCGGCTGTAGAAGGTATAGGTCTTCCAGATGTCCTCCAGGGTGATCTCCTGCTGGGCCCGGGCGAAGGGAGCCCCAGCGAGCCAGCCGGCCAGCAGCAGTATCAAAAATCGCGTCATCGTCCGTGTCTTTTGGCCTGAAATTAAGGAAAAGGAAAGCAATGCAATGCAAAGTATAGATGGGGCAGGTTACTCCTCTTCACCTATTTGAATCCGTTTTCCCTTTTTCAGTTTCGGCAGAGCTTGTTCCTTGGCTTTTTCCGCATTTTCCCCTGTTCTGAACCCGGGATATGCCCACATTGGAACTGCTGAAAATCTGCAATGGCCGGGGCCATGCTGACGCAAAACGGTTTGCGCCCCACCCAAACCGTTTTGCGTCGAGCATAGCTCTTTCATAAACCATTGACTATCCAGGTTTTACGCTATTGCCCGCCGGTGGTTGCAGCATGCCTGTGAATGATTCAGCCCAAGCCGTTTGGCGAGCCGCCAGGAGCCAACCCCCGATGTGGCCTTCCTTCTTCACGATCGTACCAATGAGACCCGGGGCATAACCCCCGCCAGCGAATAGAAGCTCTCTCAAAAATGTTTTTGATGGCGAAAAGGAGATATCTGGGTACCCGGTGAGGCGCAAAAACGGAGGATGCTTCAGCAAGGGGCCCCTTTCCCTTGCTTCCTGAAGCTCCGTGCCTTTCGGCACGCAGGCATGACGCTTTGGGTAACGAGATCGGGTCCCGAAAGATCCGTTTGCAGCCCGAAGGGTAGTATGGAGATGGCTTCTACGCACAATCTCAAAAGTATTGAAGGGGGGTGTTCCCGTGTGCAATCAACCACTCCCACACGCCAACTCAAACGCACACTGCAAAACCCTCGGTTTTGAACTCAGCAGCTTCCATCCGAAAGGGGGTTCAGCGGCCGGGATTTCTTTTGGGTACTTTAGCGTTCATCCGGTTCGCATAATGATCGAGACCATGGTCGGCAAAGAACGGTTTCTCTGCAACGGCCTCCTCGCCCTCTTTCTCCTTGCCGATCTGGCCTATTCCTTCTGGCAGTTCGCGCAGCTGCCGCTGGACGGCGACCTGGCCTGGCTGGTGGCGCCCACACCGCATTACACCCCCGTGCTCCGGGACCCCTTGGCCGTGGGCCTCTGGTCCGATCCCACGCCCTACGCCTCGCCCAACCGCTTCTTCGCCCACTGGAGCGTGAAGGCCTATTTCGATCATGTCCCGCTTTGGTTGCAGGCGTTCCTCGACCCCATTTCCAGCCTGTACGCCGCCGCGGCCCTGGCCAAGACCCTCATCCAGGCGGCCCTGATCGGCCTGCTGGCCATCAGCGCCGCGCCCCGGCTTCGGGGCCTCTCCTGGCTGCCGGCCGCAGCCCTCATCACGCCTTTCTTCCAGACCAACGGCTACTACACCATCGGCATCATCGACCATGCGGTGAGCTATGTCTTCTTTTACGCTTTGCCCATGGTGCTCCTGCTGGCATACGGCCTGCCCTGGCTGCGAAGCTGGCGCAGGCACGGCCACTTCCGGCTACCGGGCTATCAGCAGGTGCTGTTGGCCGCCCTGGCCGTGGTGATCGCCTTCCACGGCGCCCTGGGAGCCCCCGTGCTGATCCTCGCAAACCTGGGCCTGGTCAGCTGGGAGCTTGGGCACCGCCCGAAAATCCGAAAGGCGCTGCGGCGCCTGCCCTGGCCGCTCATCGGCTGGGCAGTGGGCCTGGGGCTGTACTCGCTCTTCATCGGTCGCTACAGCACGGAAAACCCGGTGGACCCGCCTGCGCTGATGCAGCGCTACGGGTTGCTGCCGCAGGGGCTGTGGCAGATGCTGACCGAAAAACTGGGGCTGCCCGTGTTGATCGGCGGCCTGGTGGCCCTGTACGCCGCGGCCCTCTGCACCGGTGACGCCCGATCTACCCGGCGGCTTTTCACCTTCGTGCTTTTGCTCGTCCTGCTCTACCTGCTGCTCTTGCCGCTGGGTGGCTACCGGCCCTATCGCCCGCTGATCATCCGGCGGGATACCTTCATGCCCGTCACCCTGGCGCTCGTCTTTTTGTACGCCCACACTGCCCTCGGGCTGCTGAACCGCCGGCCACGCCCCCGGCTGTTCGCGGGCTGGGTCGCCGGGGGGCCCTTCTTCCCCCTTGCCCACGGCCCCGGCAAGGGCCGGAACGAGTGCGAACGCCGGGGCCTTCACCAACTGGCGGAAGCGGATGCGTCTCCCCAGCGGCTGCCCGCCGATTGTACGGTACTGAGCTGGAGCCTGATCCGCCGCCCCGAGGACTCGGAATACCAGGCCCGCATGCTGCAGCGCTGGGGCATCACGAAGCGCGGGATCCGCTACTTTCAGGAGTAGGTCAGAAAAGCCCGAACACCCACTCGGTAAGGCCGAACAACTTGGCGATGGCCAGGAGCACGACCGCCACCAGCAGGCGGTGCGCCCACAGGTTGGCCCGGGGATGCTGCGCCGCCACCCGGGCAGTGAGGTAGCCGCCGGTGATCTGGCCCACGGCCATGGTGAGGCCCACCGGCCAGTTGATGAGGCCGCGCCACTGGAAGAGTGCAACGGCCAGAGCCGTATACAGGCCCACCACAAAGAGCTTGACGGCATTGGCATCGGTGAGGCTGTAGCGCGCGCCCAGCACCATGATGGCCAGAAAAAGGATGCCCATACCCATCTGGATGAAGCCGCCGTAGAAGCCGATGGCCAAAAAGAGGGGTACGGCCACCCAGGGGTTAAGCCGCTTTTCCACATCCGTTTCGCGCAGCCAGCGGCTGGGTTTTACCAGGATGACAAACAGCATGACGACCATAAACACCCGGAAGACCCACATGAACTGCTCGTTGCTCACGATCAGGGCCGTGGCCATGCCGCCCACAGCCCCCAGGCTGGTAAACAGAATGGCGCCGGCGCTGCGCGACAGGTCGAGGCGGCCGTGGCGGTAAAAGGCGTATGCCCCGGAGGTGGTTTGAGAAAAAATGCCGATGCGGTTGGTGCCGTTGGCGAGATTGCCCGGCAGGCCGATCAGTTCGGTGAGGATGGTAAGGGTAATGGCCGAGCCGTTGCCCGCCAGGGTATTGATGGCCCCGGCAAAGGCACTGCCCACCACCGCTATGACGATCTGGTAGGGCTCCACCTAGTCGCGTATGCTTTGGCACAACTCCACCAGTACGCCATTGGCGGTCTTGGGATGTACAAAGCACACCAGCTTGTTGTCCGCCCCGCGCTTGGGCTCTTCGTTCAGCAGGCGAAAGCCCGCACTGCGCAGGCGCTCCATTTCGGCATGGATGTCCTCCACCTCAAAGGCTACGTGATGCATACCCTCGCCCCGCTTCTCGATGTATTTGGCGATGGCGCTGTCCGCCCTGGTCGCCTCCAGGAGCTCTACCTTGGAGTCGCCCGTGCGAAAAAAGGAGGTCGTCACGCCTTCCGAGGCCACTTCCTCCTGCTTGTAAGGCGCCACGCCCAGAATGCGCGCAAACAACTCGTTGCTCGCCTCCATATCCTTGACGGCTATGCCGATATGTTCCAGCTTGTACATGTGTTTCGGGTTTACCGCAAAAGTAAGGGAGTGCAGCGAAGCCGGGGCTGATGAATATCAGTGATCAGTGGGCCGACGGGCAGACCAGCGTACGTTAGACGGTTGGACGATTAGATGCCAGGTGGTTAGCAGCGAGCACAGCACAGCTGGTAAATCCAGCAGGTATGCCCCATCACAAACTGGGGGTACGCCCGCCGTCCACGGGCAGGTTGATGCCGCTGATGTAGGCGGCGGCCGGAGTGGCCAGAAAGGCGATGGCCGCACCTACCTCCCCGGGTTCGGCAAAGCGGCGCAGGGGAATCTTCAGCTGCATGGCTTCCATGACGCGGAGCTTGTCCTGCCCGCTGGCATCGGATTTCTGGCGGATGAGGTTCTGCAGGCGCTCGGTATTCGTGGCGCCGGGCAGTACGTTGTTGACGGTGATACCGAAGGGACCCAGCTCGTTGGCCAGGGTCTTGGCCCAGTTGGCCACTGCCCCCCGGGTGGTATTGGATACACCCAGTTTGTCCAGAGGCGTCTTTACGGAGGTGGAAATGACGTTGATGATGCGGCCGTATTCGGCCTGTTTCATACCCGGCACCACAGCCTGCGCCAGCAGGTGGGAGGCAATGAGATGCTTGGTGTAGGCGTCGAGGAAAGCGTCGGTAGAGGCCTCGAGGATGGGACCGGCCGGCGGGCCGCCCGTGTTGTTGACGAGGATGTGGATGGGCTTGCCGGAGGTGAGGCCGCGTACTTTCTTTTTCAACTCCAGGGTATCGCTGAAGTCGGCGGCGAGAAAATCGTGGCGCTGGCCCAGGCGTTGGTCCAGCCCGCGCACCAGTTCGGACATGATGGATGCCGAGCGGGCCACCAGGGTTACATTCGCGCCCAGTGCGGCCAGCTCAATAGCGGCAGACTTGCCGATGCCTTTGCTGCTGCCACATACGAGAGCGTTCTTCCCCCGAAGGTTTAAATCCATGAAACAGCGCTTGTTTTCATTGGTCAATCGCGCCAAAAATAGTATAATTTGCAGGAATCAAACTCTCGTTCTATGACGATGCGCCGCCCTTTCAATCTCCAACAATGGGTGGAGGACAACCGCCACCTCCTCAAGCCCCCGGTGGGCAACAAACAGATCTACCTCGACAACGAAGACTACATCGTCATGGTAGTGGGCGGCCCCAACGGCCGCAAGGATTACCACTGGGAAGACGGGGAGGAGCTCTTTTACCAGCTGGAAGGCGACATCACCCTCAAGATCATCAACGATCGGGGCGAGCCGGAAGATATTGTCATTCGCGAAGGGGAGATGTTCCTGCTGCCGCCTCACATCCCCCACTCCCCCCAGCGACCGGCCAATACGGTAGGACTGGTCATCGAGCGCTATCGGCGCCCCGGCGAAAAGGACAAGCTCATGTGGTTCTGCGAGAAATGCAACCACAAACTGCACGAGGCCTCCTTTGAAATGACCGACATCGTAAACCAGCTGCCGGTCGTCATCAACGAGTTCATGGAGTCCGAAGCGCTGCGCACCTGCAGCAATTGCGGCACAGTGATGGAGAAGGTGTAGCGGTGATTTTGAGCCAGAACAAGGCGCGATATTGCCCGGAACGGGGATGGGGGCCCCTATTCCAGGCCCCCAAAGCTACATGACGGAGCAGCAACGCAGCAATGGCGAAAAGCCATCCTAACCCGGAAAATTCACCGAATTTTCCGCCCGAAGGGCTGACGATCCTGCGGATGTCAGCACTAAAGACCCTGACATAAGTGGCTGAAAACAAGCTTTCAGCCACTTATCGCCGTTATTTACTATTCCCGGCAACCCGCGAATAATCCGGGGCAGCCCTTTTCCTCAGAGGCACATCTGGTGTTTTTCATCCGGTCAAATTCCAAAAGGAAATATGTTCTTTTTGCCTACTTTTGAAGGAAAGAAATTCCCCGACAGAACCCTATGGCCATGAAAAAGCTCCTGCGCATTGCAGCCTACGTTCTGGGCGGCCTTCTCCTGATTGTGGCCGCCGTCGTATTGTTCCTGTCCATGTCCGGCCTGCCGAAACACGAGGTGCCGGAGATTACCTACGAGTTGGCACCCACTCCCGAAAAGGTGGAGCGGGGTGCAAAGATCGCTGCGGTCGTGTGCAACCACTGCCATATGGACCCGACAACCCGCCGCCTCAGCGGCCGGCGAGTAGAGGACATCGACCCGGCCTTCGGCGAGGTGTATTCGTCCAACATCACCCAACATCCGGAGGTGGGCATTGGCAAATGGACCGACGCCCAGCTGGCCGTACTGATTCGTTCCGGCCTCAAACCGGACGGCACCTACGTTCCTCCCTACATGCCCAAATTCCCTTTGCTTTCCGACGATGACCTGGAAGCCGTGATCGCCTACCTGCGCTCCGACCGCCAGGAGCTTCAGCCCAGTGAATCGGAGCCTCCGCCCTGCAAGCCGTCCCTGCTCACCAAGATCCTGAGCCGAACGGCTTTCGGCCCCTTGCCCTATCCGAAGACGGCCGTCCAACACCCCGCTCCGTCAGACCAGGTTGCCTACGGCCGCTACCTGGCTACCGGCCAGCTGGGTTGCTACCAATGCCACTCGGCCGACTTCAAGACCAATAGCGATCTGATTCCGGAAGAATCCGCCGGTTTTTTTGGAGGCGGAAATAAGTTGTTCGACATGGAAGGGAAAGTGGTGTATGCGCCCAACATCACTATACATAAGACTACCGGTATCGGTGCGTGGACCGAAGAGGAGTTCGTTCAGGCGGTGAAATGGGGGCGAAACCCGGACGGCGGCACCTATGCCTATCCCATGCTGCCCTACACGACGATTTCGGAAGAGGATGTGCGGGCTATCTATGCCTATCTCAAGACTGTGCCCGCGATCGAGAACGAGGTCGTGGCCGTCGTGGAGTAAAGGCGGCGGTACGGCAGGTTGCTTTCCCCTGGAGGGGAGACTCGCCTTCTGAAATCATCCATCTACTGTTCCGCTGTTCTTTCAATGGAACAGCTTGCCCTGCTCGGCGAAGGCCCGGGGGTTTTCCATGGCCAGGAGCTTGCGCTTGAAGTCGAGCCCGTAGAAGTAGCCCTGCAGTTCGCCATTGCTGGCGATGCAGCGGTGGCAGGGCACCACAATGGCCAGGGGATTGTTCTTGTTGGCCTGCCCCACGGCCCGCACGGCCTTGCGGTCGCCCAGTTTCATGGCAATGTCCAGGTAAGTCGTCGTATGGCCGTAGGGAACCCTGCGCAATTCATCCCAAACGTGCCGGTAAAACTCCGGCGCCCCGCTGAAGTCCAGCTTCAGATCAAATGAGGTGCGCTCCCCGGCGAAGTACTCGCTCAATTCTGCAGCAGCCTTAGCTATCGGCTCCGGATGCTTGTCGGGCAGTTTCCGGGCTCCATTCGATCCCAGAAGGCTCACGGCCCGCAGGCCCCGCTCACTGCCCACCAACTGCCAGTAGCCCAGCGGAGAGGCAAGAATAGTCGTATGTAACATGGTCAACCTTGGATGTATCCTTCCCTAAGATACGCATTTCAGGGCAGTGCCGGATTTCCTTTTTAAAAAATCCGCTTTCCGGTTAACACCTGAGGAGCGTTTTATCGCTTGTACGGGGTGAAGGACCCATTATTTCACTAAAACGATCGAAACATGAACCGTTTTCTGTTTGTACTGGGCACCCGCCTGCTGGTGGGATGTCTGGTTTTGGTTTTTCTGAGTCTGAACTCCTGTAAAAAGGAAGAGGATATTGCTCCGGGAGAGTCCATCGAGCTCAAGATCCGCAATGCCGATCCCCTGACCGACGACCCCGTAGACAATGAACCTCAGCTCGATCCTCAGGATACGGTCGTTCTGGATCCGGTGGATGTAGATGGTGGCCTGCTGCGCTGCAATGAAACGGCCTATACGGCCAGCGAAGTCCGCCAACTGGTAAATATGGTGGGATCGGACGGTACGGTCGGGAAAATATACCCGGGCTCGATAATTCAAGGGGGTCGATTCAAGGCCGGCGAATTTGTTGAAGTTACCATACCAAAGGTCGGGGGCCGCTTGTTTCTCACGGGCTTGAGCCTGGATGGCTCCGTAGTGGACCGGGAAATCACGGTGCCGGAATACTCGGCCGGGCAGGTAGACGCGGCCATTTCGTCCTATCTGGCCAATGTCGGTTCCGGAGTACAGGCTACAACGGCCAACTTCGGCCTCTTCATTGAGGAGACCAACTCCAATGAGGAACTCTACTTTCACATGGGGCTGGACGGCCGGTTTAAACTCAATCAGGTAGAATCCCAGTTCAACATTGAAGAAACCCGTACGGGAAGCCTGGTGACCATGCAGTTCACCCAGATCTATTACTCCGTCTTTATCAACACCCCGGAGACTATGTTCTCGCTCTTCCGGGACGGGGCCGATGCTCGAGACCCGGAAAACCAGATCGGGCCGATTAATCCCCCCTTGTATGTAAGCCGGGTGGATATTGGGGGCCAGACCTTTTTCCGGGCCGAATCCACGGCCAGTACCAAAGACGTCAAAGCCATCCTGCAGGCCGCCATTCAGAAAACCCCACTGGACCGCATCGAGCTGGAATCCAGCCTTTCGGCCTCCGAGGTCATGGAAAAAACGAGGATCGACTATGTCGTACGAGGGGGATCCTCTGAAATTGCCCTTCAAAACGCCGCCAACTACGAGGGGGTGCTGAATGCCATTGAAGAAGGTGCCGAATGGAGCCTGAATAATCCCGCGGCACTGGTCGGCTATGAACTCAACTATCTCGTAGATCGCAGTCCGGCCGTCATGGCCTTCGCCGCTGATTTTGTTCGCAAATCCTGTGAACTGGATCCGCCCAATGTAGCGGTCTATGAGATCAAGCTGGACCGGCTGGTTTGTTCGGATTGTGAGCCGTTTGGAGAGATCGAAGGCGGCAACGCGGAGTTTTACGGCAATGCTTTTATCAAGACCAATCAGGATCCGACGGAAAAGGGATACAACCTCAGTATTGAGAATGTGCCGGTGAACGACGGTTCCCGCCCTTACCCTTCTTCCCGCAGGCACGAGTTCACGTACGAAGGGGACGGCCCACGGACCATAACCGTGCGCGGAACGCTAACGGAGGATGACCCCACCAACGATGATTCCTTCGGACAGGAAAGCCGCACCATCAACATGCAGGTGTTTGACGACAATGGCGGAGGTGGTGAATTCTCCCTACTCTTTGAACGCGGAAGCGGGGGCAGTTATCAGCGGGCGAGGGTCTATTTCGTAGTGGACCGGCTCCAGTGAGTTCAGACAAATGG
>JAJDFU010000387.1 GCA_020528935.1 Saprospiraceae bacterium
ATATTCGAAGGCCGCATCGTCCCTTCGGGAAACCCGGGAGGACGATGCGGAGAGGGGAATCAGCCGGCCATCATCCCGTTCACTCCCCTTTCACCACCCGGCCGCTTTGCAGCAGGCGGCCGGCCTCGCGCAGTTGCCAGGTGTAGAGGCCGGCAGGCAGGCGACTCACATCCAGGGGCTGAGCGCCGGGCTGCACGGCCCACCGGGACACTTCCCGCCCCAGGGCATCCTGCAGGTGGAAGCTGGGCCGGGCCAGGTTTTCCAGCACCGTGAGGAATAGCCGCGGACCGGCCGGATTGGGGTACACCCGGGCGTATTCCGCAGCGGGCCGGGGCGGAGCCGTTGTGTGGGTGAGCTCATCGACCAGCAGCTCCCGGCAGAAGGTGTCTTCGCCGTATGCATTGCTGACGGTGAGGCATGCGGTGTAGGTGCCCGGGGCCGTGTAGGTATGGGTAGGGAAGCGCTCCGTGCTGCCGGCTCCGTCGCCGAACTCCCAGGACCAGGCCGTGGGCTCGAAGGCGCTCAGATCCAGAAAAGAGAAGGTAGAGCCCGGCTGCTCCTGCTCCCAGCGCCAGTGGGCCCAGGGCAGGTTGTCCAGGCCCAGGGTATCGCAGGGGCTGCCGTCCAGCGGGCCCAGGCGAAAGTTGGGGATGTTGGGAATGCTGCCAGAATTCAGGTTCGGCAAGGGTAAGCCCGCGATCTCCACCATACAGCCCGGCCCGCGCACATTGGGGCGGTGGATGACGTGCAGATTGCCGGCCGATACATGGCCGTTGGCGATGTAGATCTTGCCGTCGGGGCCGATCTGGCCCTGAAAAAAGGTGCCGGCCTGCGGCCACCAGTCGTTGATGTCCATAGTGGCAACTAGCTGCCGGGAGGCAATCACATCGGGGGCAGTGAGGTCGTATTGGTAGATGTCATCGTAAGACAGCACATACAGCAGTTCGGAATTGGGAGCGAAGACCAGCCCCCCGCTGTACACGTCTTCAAAATATTCATGACTAATCCGATTAGATAACGATCCGGAACAGCGGTCAAATTCAAAAATATCCAGGTATTGCCCTTTTTCCTGGTAATTGACCGTCGTAAACATAGCATACTTGGTGCCGTCAGGAGAGAAATGGACCTGCCCTAGCCCTAGCTGGATTGGTCGATCAAAAAATTTCGGGTTCAATGAGGTGATTCCCTGATCATCAACTAAAAACCGAAAGAGTTGACGGGTCGTATCTTCTTGCGTATTTTGATTTCGGAGCACAAAGAGCCACCAGTCCCGCCCATTGGCGTGTTTCACGCTGGTCAGTTTACCGTGTTCAAGCTTCGTTTGAAGAATTGGAACATTCTTTTCCAACACCTGAAAGCCTTCTTCCCCGGGTATGCGCTGAATCAGGGTATGAAAGAAGGCAGAGCTGTATGACCCAAACTCACCCCGCAAATGAAATAAGGAATACGTACTGGTATCGCCCGGCATGGGTAAGAAAAGTGCTCCCTGGCGAACCGGATAATTAGGC
>JAJDFU010000295.1 GCA_020528935.1 Saprospiraceae bacterium
TCTAGCCTTGGGGGGTGGGGTCCGCGGTGGCCTGGCCGCCTAGCGGGCACGAGTGGGTCTGTGTCCTTTTGCGTGCCCCGCTGTGTACCACCTTTGCCTATGTGCTGGCCCTGCGTGCCCTTCGGCACTTGTCGGCCTTTGCCTCCAACCTCACCGTCAACCTGGAGCCGGTGTACGGCATCGTGCTGGCCTGGCTGATCCTTCAGGAACACGAGGAACTTTCCCCCGGCTTTTACCTGGGGGTGGCGATCATCCTGCTGGCGGTGTTCAGCTATCCTTTTTTGAAGAAGCGCTTCAGTAAGGCCCCTTCGGACGACTGAGCTGGTTAAAAAAAAATGGCCATTCCCCTGTCTCGGGAATGGCCGGTGCTCGTGCGATGCAGGAATTCCGCCGCATAAACACCTGCTTATCAGGTTCGGGGAACCTCCGGATGTCTTTCTTCCCCTTCCTCGTTTATGCTGCCGGCCGGGATGCCGTTTTGCAGGGCGTGCCCGTCCTCGGCGAAGGGGGTAGGGCCGATGAGTTTTTCCACATCGGATTTCAGCAGCACTTCCTTTTCCAGCAAGGCCTGAGCCAGCTTTTCCAGTTCTTCGCGGCGCTGCAGCAGCAGTTCTTTGGCGCGATCGAATTGAGACTGCACCAATTTGCGCACTTCGTCGTCGATGAGGGAAGCGGTCTGGTCGGAGAAGGGCTTTTGAAATGTTTCGTTTTGCATGCCGTAGAAAGACACCTGGCCGACCTTCTCGTTCATGCCGAACATGGTGATCATGCTGTAGGCCATCTTGGTGACCTGGTCCAGGTCGTTCTGCGCCCCGGTAGAGACCTTGCCAAAGACAATATCTTCGGCTGCCCGCCCGCCAAAGGTCATGCACATGCGGTCCAGCAGGGCTTCGGTGCGGGTGATGTATTCTTCCTTGGGCAGATATTGGGCATAGCCCAGCGTGCCGATGCCGCGCGGTACAATGGTCACTTTGACCAGCGGAGCGGCGTGCTCCAGGAACCAACCGCAGATGGCATGGCCGGCTTCGTGGTAGGCGATGATCTCTTTCTCTTTGGGGGAGATGAGCTTGTTCTTTTTTTCCAGGCCGCCGATCACGCGGTCCAGGGCGTAGTTGAAGTCGTCCATGTCTACGGCCCGCTTGTTGCGGCGAGCCGCAACCAGAGCAGACTCGTTGCACACATTGGCGATATCGGCACCCGCGAAGCCCGGGGTCATTTCGGCCAATGCAACGGGATTGACGGTATCGGCGGTCTTGATATTCTTGAGGTGGACCTTGAAAATAGCTTCCCGCCCCTTGAGGTCCGGTGCGTCGATGCCGATCTGGCGGTCGAAGCGGCCCGGCCGGAGCAGAGCGGTGTCCAGCACGTCGGGCCGGTTGGTGGCTGCCATGAGGATGACGCCTTTGTCGGTGCTGAAGCCGTCCATTTCCACCAGGAGCTGGTTGAGGGTGTTCTCGCGCTCGTCATTGCCGCCCTGGAAGCTGTTGCGCCCCCGGGCACGACCAATGGCGTCGATCTCGTCGATGAACACGATACAGGGTGCTTTTTCCCGGGCCTGTTTGAAGAGGTCGCGCACCCGCGAGGCGCCCACTCCGACGAACATCTCCACAAAGTCCGAACCGGAGATGGAGAAGAAAGGCACGCCCGCCTCTCCAGCTACGGCCTTGGCCAGGAGGGTCTTGCCCGTACCGGGAGGGCCTACCAGCAATACGCCTTTGGGGATCTTGCCGCCCAGGGAAGTGTACTTCTTCGGGTTTTTCAAAAAGTCGACCACCTCCATCACCTCTTCTTTGGCTTCGTCCAGGCCGGCCACATCGGAAAAGGTGATGTTGACCTTGCTGTTTTGGTCGAACAGCGTGGCCTTGCTCTTGCCGATGTTAAAGATCTGCGCGCCGGGGCCGCCGGCTCCGCCGCTCACCCGCCGCATGATGAAGATCCAGATACCCACTAAAATGACAATGGGCAGCACCCAACCCAGGATCTGGGGCAGCAGGTTGCTCTTGTAGTCCAATTCTACGGTGATCTGATCGGAGGCAGAAATATCCGCTTCGTCCTGTACGCGTGCCACTTCCTCCTTGAAGCCGGCCAGGTCGCCCACATAGCGCCAGTAATGATAGCGCGAGCCGGTGAGGCTGTTCTTCGCCGCATCCTTGTACTTGGACTCGGCCAGCTTGTCCTTCTCCAGGTAAATGTGGGCTACCTTTTCATCAATGACCTCCAGCTTCTCGATATCGCCATCGCGCAGCATATCGTAAAAGCGATCCTGGCTCAGTTGCTCCTGATTGGCACCCTCACCCAGATAGTAGAAATTGAGCGCCAGTAGAAACAGGGCGATGATCCCGTAGATCCACAGCGTATTAAAGCGGGGCGATCCCGGTTTATTAGAATTGTTTCCTTTCTTTCCGTTGCTATCCATCAAATACTTCCTTTACTGCTGTGCACAGGCACATCCAAACATTGTTCTTTAAAACACCAAAGCCGGGGGTTCGTTGGCTGGGATCGACAAAAAGCGCGTTTTGACCTATAAATTCTCGTATTCGGTCATTTTTGCATCACCCCACAGATCCTCCAATTGGTAAAACGCTCGCTTGTCGCGATGGAAAATGTGAACGATCGTGTCGAAAAAGTCGACGCATACCCACAGGCCGTTTCGCTGGCCTTCGACGTGGAATGGAGCGGCGCCGGCTTCTTTTGCGCGTTTGAGTATGTTCTCGGCAATCGCTCGAACCTGGGTATTGGATTCACCTTCGCATATGATGAAAAAATCCGAAGGCGCATCCTCGAGTTGTCGCAGGTCGAGCTTGACAATATTTTTTCCTTTGATGTCCTGAATGCTGTCGATGATCAGGTCATTGAGGGCTTCAGGCGTAGTGATGGGGGAGATGTCAAGATTGGTCAGTGAACTCAAACTCTAGTTTTGTTAATTTTGAAAATCCAGGCCGCAGCCCGAGAATCACTACTAAAATAGACGCTTTTGGTCAAAAAGAGAAACACCCTCTTCGTGGGAAAGTTCCATGAGCATTTTCCGGCGCTGGACTCTACGAATGAATACGCCGCCCAATGCCTTGCCCGCGGGCGCCCGGCGGAGGGTACGATCATAACGACATTTAACCAGCCGGCAGGTCGGGGCCAAATGGGCAACCGCTGGGTATCGGCACCCGGCAGAAGTATTGCATTCAGTCTCATCCTGTATCCGGGTTTTCTCCCCCCGGAGCGCACCTTTCTCCTCAACCAGGCAGCTTCGCTGGCTGTGCGCGATCTGCTGCAGCCCCTGTTGAGCCAACCCGTACACGTCAAATGGCCGAATGACGTGCTGGTGAATCATCGCAAAGTAGCCGGCATCCTCATTCAGAACACGCTGGGGCGGAATGGCATTTCGAGCAGCGTAATAGGCATCGGTTTGAACGTCAATCAGGAACATTTCCCCGCCACCTTGACTCAGGCCGGCAGCATGCGGCTGCTCAGCGGAAAAACCCACGCCCTCCCCGAGCTGTTGGAAGGGCTTTGCCTCCACCTGGAGCAGCGCTATCTGCAGCTCCGGCAGGGCCGGTATGCGGAAGTGGACCAGACCTACCATCAATCGTTGTACGGAAAAGGAGTGCGGCTGACCTTCGGTCGCCCGGACGGAACTTCCTTTTCCGCCCATCTGCTGGGCGTGGACCATCTGGGACGGCTCCGGCTCCGCCATGCCAACGGGCGGGAGGAACTTTTCCAACTCAAGGACGTTAGCTTGGCAACCCAACCCGCCCAGCCATGAACGTGCACCTCATTACCGTCGGCGACGAAATTCTCATCGGCCAGATCGTGGATACCAACTCGGCCTGGATGGCCCGGGCGCTCAACCTCATCGGAGCAGATGTCGTGGGCATCGATTCGGTGGGCGACGACGGTCCGGCTATCGAGCAGGCACTGGACCGCGCTTTTGCGCATGCGGAGGTCGCCCTGCTCACAGGGGGGCTGGGCCCTACCAAGGACGATATGACCAAAAAGGCCCTGGCCGATTACTTTGACACCGAGCTGGTGCTGCACGAACCGACCTGGGAGCGCATCCAGCGCATCTTCCAGCGGCTGGGCCGCCGCGTGACGGAAGCGCACCGCCTGCAGAGCTATCTGCCCGCTACGGCCGAGCTGCTGCCCAACAAGATGGGTACGGCGCCCGGCATGTGGCTGGAGCGCCAAGGCCGCGTGGCCGTATCTATGCCGGGCATTCCGTACGAGATGCAGTATCTGATGGAAAAGGAGGTACTGCCCCGGCTGCGGGACCGGTTTCCCGCCCGGCCCATTGCGCATCGCACCCCGCCTACGGTTGGGGAAGGCGAATCCCAGCTTGCCCAGCGCCCCGAAACCTTCCAGGCACGCCTGCCCCCCTGGGTAAAGCCGGCTTTTTTGCCCAACCTGGGCCGGGGGCCCCCCCCGCCACACGGGCCGCCCGCG
>JAJDFU010000007.1 GCA_020528935.1 Saprospiraceae bacterium
GTGGGTCAGGTTGCTGTGCTGGGCCCTGAGTCCGCTTCCTCGGGGCTGGGCGCTGGGGGCCCAGGTACCGCACTGGAAGGCTGTGAGTGTGCCGCTGGGGTTGCCGGGCAGAAAGTTGAAGCTCGTACCTGCGTTCACGTGGAAAGAGGGCCGCTGGAACATGGCGATGGCACCGGGGACCAGCCGGAGGCGAGAGCGGTGCAGGAACTCCCCGCCAGCGTGAAAGGTGGAGCGGCTGTACAGCAGATCGTCAGCAGCGTCGTTGAAGGACTGATCGGCGCGATTGAGGTGGTGGTAGGCCGCACCCACATAGAAGTTGGAGTTTTCATCGAATACGGTAAACCAAAGCACGCCCGCGCCCAGGTCCCAGAAGGTCACGTTGTCGTTCCAGTCCTGCTGCTCTTCGCCGGTGCCTGCCGTGGGATCAAAGCCGCCCTCCATATCGTGCTGCAGCCCCCATCGCAGTTCCAGAAAGTCCACGCTGCGTTGGGCAAAACCGCCTTCCAGGCCGGCAACCAGATAGCTGGCCCGCGTGCGATCGCCCCCCATCCGCTTGCTGTAGGAAGCCGACAGTTTACCGGTAATGGTCGAAAAATTGGCCTCCCCGGCGGAATCGCCCCAGAAGGTGCCTCCAAAGCCAAAGTAGTCGAACCGGCCCACCGGCACTTTCTGGTCGTAGGAAATGGAGTACGTATTGAATGCATTGGACCGAAGTACACTGGCCCACTGATTGCGATAGTTGGCAGCTAAACGAATGTTGCAGTTCATGACCCCGGTCATGGCTGGATTCAGATTGAGGGGCGACATGTAGAACTGTGAAAAGTGGATGTCCTGCGCCTGAAGAGACACAGCCAGAACCATCCCGACTAGCGTGTAGAAAAGGGCCCTCATAAAACGATGGTTTGCATTTGCCTTTGAAAATATGAGAAAAAAGGGGAAATCGCCACAGGTTACAAACTTAAAGAAAGCAGCCCGAACGGCAGGAAAAATGAGTGTTAAAACCCGTTCTTCCGAAGTTTCCCGACAGTAAGATAACGACAAAATTGCTCACAATGACATGCCGTCCTGAAATTTCCACCGGGCCCCGTAGGTTTCCACCAGTACATTATCGTAGTAATCGGCCCGCTCGAAAAGGTGTTCGAAGAGCGCAATGCCGGTATCCACATTGAGGTATCGGTCGTAGATGAGCAAGGAAAGGATAATATCCTGCCCTTTAATGCTCAGGGTCAGGCTTTCGGTCTCGTAGTTCTGGCGCAACAGATATTCGTACAGCGCTTTGATATTTTTTTGAGGCAAAGTGCACAAATAGGCATCACCGGTAATGAGTCCGGTCTTTTCGTAGTAGGCAACATTGATGCGGGCACTGCCTCGCTGGATTTCCCAGGCATCCGGTCCCCGCCTCGACAGCTGGGGAAGATAGCCGGCCTGTTCCAGCAGATCCTCCATCGTTTTGGCTACGCCCACGGGTTCGTAGTCCGGCGCATCCTGGGGCAGGGTGATGGAGGC
>JAJDFU010000148.1 GCA_020528935.1 Saprospiraceae bacterium
ATTTTTAAAAACCATCCCTATTGAAAACCCCATGGTCGCTCGTGCTGTGTTGCCCGTGTTGGTCGCCTGCGCAAACACATACCCCACCCCTTCCGGCGAAAAGGCCGAAGCGGCAGCCTCGGGGCCCTACTGAGAAGCCTTGTACAACCAATACTGCATCACCTGGCACGGCCTTGACGGCAACATGGGCGCCAGCGGCGCCTACAACCTGCAGGAGTCCGAGCTCAGCCTGGAGGAGCGGGTGCTGGTCATCACCAAGGGGCGCAACGCCATGAACGCCTTCGAGAGCCTGCTCTCGCCCGAGGAGATCGAAGCGGTAGCCAAATATACCTTCACCCTGGCCGATCAATGAGCCGCAGCCGATGTGTGCTGGGATTGATGTCGGGCAGTTCGCTGGACGGGCTCGACCTGGCGCTTTGCACCTTTACCCACGGCAACGATCAGGACTGGCACTGGGAGATCCTCGAGGCCGGTACCCGGCCGTTTTCCGCGGCTTGGGCTGAACGATTGGCCGAGGCTTCCCGCCTGCCAGCTGCCGAACTGGCCGAGCTGCACGTCCGCTTTGGCCACTACCTGGGTGAAGCTGCGCGGGCCTTCCTGGATGCTAAAAAGGCAGCGTATATCCCGGATGCCCTTGCCTCGCACGGGCATACTGTATTCCATGCGCCGGAGCGGGGCTACAGCCTGCAGATCGGCCATGGGGCCTACCTGGCCGAATCGGCCGGCCTTCCGGTGATCTGTGACTTCCGGTCGTCCGATATGGCGGCCGGCGGGCAGGGTGCCCCCCTGGCACCTGTGGCAGACATGCTGCTCTTTCCGGCTTATGCGGCTTATCTCAACCTGGGCGGCATCGCTAACGTGAGCTTTCCCCGGGCCGGTGGCTGGCTGGGCTTCGATGTCACGGCCTGCAACCAGTTGCTCAACGCACTGGCCGCAGAAGCGGGTATGCCCTATGACGAAGCGGGCAGGCTCGCAGCTTCAGGCAAGCTGGTTCCGGAGCTGCTGGATCAGTTGAATGCCCCTCCTTTCTTTGGTCAAAGCCCGCCCAAATCCCTGTCCAACAACTGGGTGCGGGCGAAACTCCTGCAGCCGGCTTTGGCCTTCCCGGCCGCCACGGCCGACAAGCTCCATACGGCCTGTCGGCACGTGGCTGTGCAACTGGAGCGGGCCCTCTCCGGCCTGTCGGGCCGCCTGCTGGTTACGGGGGGCGGGGCGCACAACGATTTCCTGCTGGCCTGCCTGGCCGAAGCCCTGCCCGCGCTGCTCGTCGAAAAGCCCGAAACGACGGTGAACGATTTTAAGGAAGCCCTGCTGATGGCCTTCATGGGGGTCATGTTTTTGGAGGGAGCACCCAACCCCCTGCGCTAAGTGACCGGTGCCGGGCGGAGAGTGGTGGCAGGGGCGTATCACCGGCCATGACGGGAATTCGTTCGGTGTTGCCCCGGCACGCTCCGAAGCGCACCGCCAAAAGCGCTAGGCTGTGCACCTGAGCCCATTACAATTTGTTACATTTGGAGAATACAAGTTCACGAGCAGTACCAGGCGCACATGCAAAGAGCCCGGTTTCGCTTTCAGCCCTGATTTCACGGATCCTTTGTTCCACTGGATGTGGCGGCTGATGATCCGGATAAGGAAGGATCCTGGTAGTGGAATAGTGGGTGAATGGGTGGCCGGATGACCGGGGGAAGGAACCCGAGAAGCCGGAAATTGAGCTTTGGCATTCGTCCTGTCCGTAAATTCAAAAGAGAAAATCCTTTTCCCGTGGAAAAAACGGTGGCCATTGATCCGATACTTTTGGAAGCCGAGCGCACAGTGATCCGCCTGCTCAGCGAGCAGCTCACCACGCATCATTGGTACCACGACCTGGAGCACACCCTGCAGGTGCGGCGGGTCGCTCTGGAGTTGGGTGAGCGCATGGATCTCTCTCAGGACGAGCTGGAGATCCTGGAGTTGGCGGCCCTCTTCCACGATACCGGCTTTACCGAAGTGTACGACGGCCACGAGGCGGCCAGCCACCGGATTGCCCGGGAGTTTTTGGAGGCGCGCGACTACCCGCAGGACAAACTCGACAAGGTGCTGGCCTGTATCGAGGCCACACAGGCCAGTATGCAGCCTCGCAACCTGCTGGAAGAGATCATCTGCGATGCCGACCTCAGCAACCTGGCCCAGTCCGATTACCTGCGGCGCGCCGAGGACCTGCGGCACGAGTGGCGCATCTTTCGCAACGAGATCTACACCAAGACCGACTGGCACAAGCTCAACCACGACTTTCTGGAGGCGCACCAGTACCGCACCGAAGCCGCCCGGGAACTCTTTGACGAAAGCAAGGCCGACAACCTCGAGCAGCTCAAGACCCTGGTGAAGAAGGAGAAAAAGAAAAAGAAGAAAAACAAGGAAAAAGGCATTCAGGGCAGTCGCAGCGCACAGATGATGTTCAAGACGGCCCTGCGCAATCACATCGACCTCAGCGCCCTGGCCGACAACAAGGCCAACATCATGCTTACCATCAATGCGGCCATCATCACCTTTGTACTGCCGCTGGGGTTGAGTTATGCCATGCAATACAATTTCCTCTTTTATCCGCTGGCTTCCTTGCTGATCACCTGTCTGGTGGCTATTGTGTACGCCACCCTGGCCACCCGGCCGGCCAAGATGTCGGGCAAGGTGCCCGAATCCCGCATGCAGGCGGGGACGGCCAACCTCTTCTTTTTCGGCAATTTCTACGAAATGACCTTCGATGAGTACAAGTACGGCATAGACGTGATCGTGAACGACGACAATATCATGGAAGCTGCCATCATGCGCGATCTGCATTCCCTGGGTACCATACTGGGGCGCAAATATCGCCTGCTGCGCATTTGCTATACCGTCTTCATGGTGGGGGTGGTGGTGAGCGTGCTGGTGTTTTTCTTTGCCTTTTACGGCTTGCCCATCGCCGGCTAACTGCGCCGCTTGCTTCCCGATCATCCACCTAAATCCCCTAGCTTTGCGGAAATCCGGTATGCATGGATAGCCTGTCCCAAACCGAAGAGAACTACCTCAAGGCCATATTCAAGATCTCGGAGCAGCAGGACGCCCCCGCCTCTACCAATGCCATTTCGCAGGCCATCCGGATCAGTGCGGCCTCGGTGACGGACATGCTCAAGCGGCTGGCCGAAAAGGATCTCATCCATTACGAGAAGTACAAGGGCGTGACCCTCACCCCGGCCGGCAACCGCCTGGCTACGCGCCTTATCCGCAAGCACCGCCTTTGGGAAGTGTTCCTGGTGGAGAAGCTGCACTTCTCCTGGGATGAGGTGCACGAGATCGCCGAGCAGCTGGAACACATCCGCTCGCCCGAGCTGGTGGAGCGCCTGGATCAGTTTCTGGGCAATCCCAAGTACGATCCCCACGGCGACCCCATTCCCGATGCGGAGGGAAAGTTTACCCACCGGCAGCAGGTTTCGCTGGACGAACTACATCCCGGCGAGGGGGGCGTAGTAGTGGGCGTTCAGGACCACAGCCCGGTCTTCCTGCAATACCTCGATCGCCTGGGGCTGGTTTTGGGCGTGCAACTGGAAGTGCTGGAGCGCATGGATTACGACGAATCCATGCGCGTGCGCACGGAAGCCCGGGGCGAGCAGATCCTCACCAAGAAGGTATGCCAGCATCTGTTTATTCAGAAGCAGTGGTAAAGCTCACTGCGGAGGGTCGGCCTGTCCAGCGGTTCGGGCTTTCCTATCTCTCCCTTCCGTTCACCCTGGCCAGCCCGGCTTTGGCCTGATGGTGCAGTGCAGTGGCATAGGCTTTTGGGCGGGTGTCCAGGCAGCGGCGGAAGTAGCGTTCGGCTTGCCGGAGGCGGCCCAGGGCTTCACACAGCCGGCCGGCTTCCAGGGCGGCCCGGCAACGCATGATCCCGTCCTCATCGGCTTCGGGCCTTTCCAGCAGTTCCGCAAAGTATTGCAGGGCTGCTTCGGGTTGTTGCAGTCCCTGAAAGATACGTCCTGTGCGATAGTTGTATTCCAGCCGAAGTTCCGGCCCGGGCAGTTCCTCCGGAGAAAGCGAGCGCAGAACGGCAAAAGCCCGGTCGAAATAAGCGCCGTCGCAGAGCAGGCGCGCCCGCAGCAGCTCCGGGTGGGGAGGTGTGCCCTTGCGGGCTTCCAGCCAGGCGGCCTCGTCATTTCCGGTGCTGCGGTCGCCCTCCAGCAGGCAAAGGTTCATGTGGCGGTTGTAGCCCGTGCGGTCGCCTTCCAGCAACTAGCTCCAGGCGATCTTCTGATGAGCCCCCTTGATGAAGAGCCGGACGCGCGTTTGAATGACGAATGCCAGGAGGTCAGCCAGCCCGCAGCGGTCGAGCCGGCGCACGAGGGCCAGGCCGGCAAGGAAAGGAGGATAGGGAAAGGGAAAGAGACCTCATCGCGCCGGGTCCCGGGTCATAACC
>JAJDFU010000255.1 GCA_020528935.1 Saprospiraceae bacterium
CATAAGAACAGTGCTGGCGCACCGCAAGCTGCCCGCCTTCCGGCTCCACCTGCTGGAGCCCAGCACCTGTATGCCCGCCCACTGGCAGCGCCTGATCCAGGCCTTGCGCGATCGGGGCACGGCGGTGGCCCAGTGGGAAACGCCTGCGCCCTCCGGCAACACCACCGACCTGCAAGGCTTGCAGAGGCTTTTAGCGGATGACCGGGCTCCGCAAAAAACACGTCCCCGGGCCGACGGCAGCCTGCTGCTCGTACAGGCGGATACCGATGCGCAGCTGGCTGCTTTCTTCGCCCGCTTGCTGGAGCGCAATCCCGGCCTCCAGCCGCGCGTTTTGCTGCCCGGCCCGCTGGCACAGGCCGACCTGGCCCTGATCCAAAGCGGCCTGCCCGCCCTGGGTTCTGCCCCGGCTTCCCTGGCCCGGCCCAGCCAGCAAGTGCTCAAGCTGGTACCCGCCTTCATCTGGGATCCGGTGGATCCCTACAAAATGCTGGAGTTCGTCACCCTGCCCCACAAACCCCTGGACGAGAAGCTGGCCCTCGAGATCGCCGAACTGCTGGCCCGGTCGCCCGGCCTGCACAGCCAGCAGTGGGAGCGCCGAATAAACCGCTTTTTCCGGGAGGCCGATGAGCGGGGCGAGCGGCAGGGCCGGGCAGATGCAGCAAGCATGCGCCGCCAATACCGCCGCTGGTTCGAACGCCCCCGCTATCCCGGACAGGAAGCTGTACCCGTGGATCACGTAATTCCATTGTTTGACGAACTCTACCTGTGGGCCCGCGAGCAACAAGCCGCCCAGGAAGGCCGGCCCTCGGCTTTCGCCGCCCTGGCCGAACAGGCCCAGCGCCTCATCGAACTGCTGCAGACACAGCGTAGCGGACTGGTGAGCCAGCGCGAGCTGGAGCAAATGATCCGCACGGTGTACGACCCTACCGTGATCCCCCTGCAAATACGGGAAGCCGGCGCCCTGCCGGTCAGCTTTTCGGCCGGAGCCGCCGTGCGAGCGACGGACCAGCTGCTCTGGTGGCATTTCGCGAATCGCGATCGCGATCCTTTTTTTTCGCGCTGGTATGCAGAGGAGCGGGAGGCGCTCGAACGGGAAGGCGTTTCCCTGGACAGCCCGGCTTCCGAATCCAGCCGCGCGCTTTTCTACGAAAAACTTCCCCTGCTTCAATGCCGCCAACAGCTCATCCTGGGGCTGCCCAAGCTGATCGAAGGCCAGGAAACCCTGCCGCATCCGCTGTTGGCCCTCCTCCACGCCCGCTTCAGTACGCTGGAGCCCCTCACGCTGCAACTGGGGCGGGAAACCGATCCCGTACCGGCTGCATGGGCCGGCTTTCGCCTGCCCGGCTACGAGCGGATTGCTCCCGAACATACCTTGCAGCCCCCTGCCTTTATCCGGCTCCGCAATCCGGAGCGCCTGCAGGCGGATGGCCCGGAAACATATACCGGCCTGGAGCAACTGCTGTACTACCCTCACCAATGGCTTTTTCAGCGAAAACTCCGGCTGCTGAGCTCCCCCCTCTTCCGCGTGGCCGACGATGCCACCCTGCTAGGTAGCCTGGCCCACCGCATCTTTGAACTGCTGCTGGCCGAAGAGGATGCCCTCGAACTGGACCAGCCCGGCCTGGGACAGCGGGTGGATGAGATCGCCGAAGACCTCCTGGAACGCGAGGGAGCCGTACTGCTCATGTACGGCCGCGAGCCCGAACGGGTGAGCTTCCTCCGAAAGGTCAAACACGCCGCCTGGACCCTCGTGGACCTGGTAAAGCAGAACCGGTGGAACATCGCCGGGGTAGAATTGCCCCTCCACGGTTACTTCGACGGCCTGGAGATCAGCGGTCGCCTGGACCTCCTGTTGCAACGCGGAGAAGAAAAGGCCGTGGTGGACCTGAAGTGGAGGGGAAAGAACTACCGGCGCGAATTGATGGAAAAAAACCGGGAACTGCAGCTGGTGTTGTACAGCCGTTTGGCAACCGGAAACGCCCAGTGGGCGCACACGGCTTATTTCATTCAGCACGATGCCCACCTACTGGCCCGCAATACCGAAGCCTTCGCCCAAGCCCAGGCCATCCGTGCCGAAGAAGACCACACCGCCGCCTGTGAGAAGATCTGGCAGGCTATGGAAAGGACGTACCGGTGGCGAAAAAAACAACTGGACCGGGGCCTCGTAGAAGTGCGCTGCACGGAAACCCTCCCGAGCCTGGAAGAAGCTTATGGCGAAGAGTTGATGGAGGTCCTGGAGCTTCCACAGGAAACCCACAAGTACGACGCCTACCGCGCCCTCATCCATTTACTGGACTGAGGATGCCGGGAAGCAGCGAATGGCCCGCGACCATAAACCGGCACACCTTACAAGAGTCTCCTTTCGACCGCAGACATGGGTTCCCTGTTCCATTGGCCTTCCAAGCCGATAGCCAACACCGCAAACAAGCACCTTGCATACAAGCGATTTCCAGCCGCAAAACCTGCGGGCGGGCAACCGGCCAAAAGCCCGGGCACTGCCGCAGCTTTACAGGGGAATTTGGCCCAGGGGCGAACCTGTGCTAACAGCACATTTACACACCGACAATTGTCATCATTTCGGCCTGATAAAATCATGACCGGAGCAAACAGGCCTGTTTACCTTTAGGCGAATTAAACCCCCGCCTCCAGGCGTGTGTTGTCTGAATGAACTTATACGGCTTCAAGTATGAAATGACCTCTCTACAAAGGCAAACTTTATCCTGAAAGCCGTGAATACCGTTTCAAGTATGAATCCCGCTTTCAAAATAGGTTCAGTTTCTGCATCCAACCTATTTTAAAGCGGGACAGGTCATTTCATACTTGAAACGGTATTAGACAAAATCCAGATTAACAATACCTTTGTGCGGGTAAGAAGCGCTATGAGCCGAAAAAAGGAAGTTCGCCAAGACGTCATCATAAAATTTGCCGGAGATTCCGGCGACGGGATGCAGCTGATCGGTAACCTGTTTACGGGCAATACCGCCCTTACAGGCGTGGACCTGGCTACCTTTCCCGACTTTCCCGCCGAGATCCGGGCTCCCCAGGGCACGCTGGCCGGCGTATCGGGTTTTCAGCTCCACTTCGGCAGCCGGGAGATCTATTCACCGGGAGACAATTACGACGTGCTGGTCGCCATGAATGCGGCTGCGCTGAAAACCAACCTGGACCGCCTGCGCAAGGGCGGCACCATCATTGCCAACACCGACGGCTTCGACAAGAAAAACCTGCGCCTGGCCGAGTACCTGGACAGCGAAAACCCGCTGGAAGACGACAGCCTGGCCGGCTACGAACTGCACGCCATCCCCATCACCAAACTCACGCGCGAGGCGCTGAAAGAGTCGCCTCTGGGCACCAAAGAGAAGGATCAGGTCAAGAACATGTTCGTCCTGGGGTTCCTGCTGTGGCGCTACAATCGCAAGCTGGATCCCACCCTTGCGTATCTGGAAGCGAAACTGGCCAGTAAGCCCGATCTGCTGGAAGCCGATATTCTCACCTTGCGCGCCGGCTATCACTACGGCGAAACGGTAGAAACCTTTACCACCACCTACGAGGTGCCGGCGGCGCCCCTGGAAAAGGGCAAGTACCGCAATGTCAATGGGAACGAAGCCCTGGTACTGGGGCTGATCGCCGCCAGCTACCGGGCGGGCCTGCCGATGTTTTACGGCAGCTACCCCATCACGCCGGCCTCCGACATCCTCCACAATCTGGCCAAATACAAGCACTACGGCGTAAAGACTTTTCAGGCCGAAGATGAGATCGCCGCCATCGGCTCGGCCATTGGGGCCGCTTTCGGCGGCGACCTGGCCGTGACGGGCACTTCCGGTCCCGGCCTGGCCCTGAAGACCGAAGCCATGGGCCTGGCCATTATGCTGGAGCTTCCGCTCGTGATCGCGAACGTACAGCGCGGCGGCCCGTCTACCGGCCTGCCTACCAAGACCGAGCAGAGCGACCTGCTGCAGGCCCTGTACGGCCGCAACGGCGAAAGCCCCATGCCCGTGCTGGCGGCCCATTCGCCGGCCGACTGTTTCGAAGCGGCCTTCGAAGCGGCGCGCATCGCGCTTCAACACATGACCCCGGTCATCCTGCTCAGCGACGGCTACCTCGCCAACGGCACCGAGCCCTGGAAATACCCGCAAGCGAAAGACCTGCCTGCCATTGAGCTGCCCCGGGTCACGGGCCGCGAGAACGGCGCCCCGTTCCTGCCCTATGAGCGCGACGATAAGCTGGTGCGCCGCTGGGCCGTGCCCGGCACTGCCGGCCATGCACACCGCGTGGGTGGCCTGGAAAAAGAAGCCCGCACGGGCAACGTTTCCTACGACCCGGCCAATCCAGAGTACATGGTGAAAATTCGCGAGGCACAGGGGGAGCGGGTTGACGAGTTTATCCCCGGGAGGGAGACTGAGACG
>JAJDFU010000165.1 GCA_020528935.1 Saprospiraceae bacterium
TCGTACGTCAGGCCCTGTATGCCGTAGTCCAGCGCCAGGTTGAGCTCCGGCAGGTAGTTGGCTTTGTTGCGCTTGATATCTTCCTCGCGGGCAGACATGAAGTGGTCCAGCTGCTCGAACTCTTCGCGCTGCTGCCAGGCCAGATCGCGGGCGGCCTCCAGGCCGGCGAGGGCGAGGGGCGTGGGGTTGGGCTCCTGGGTTTCGATGACTTCGTCGTAGGATCGGTTGAGCAAATAGTTGAAGTAGGCCTGGGCCACCTTGTCGTTCTTGCGGGCTTCGGCGAGTTGGGCCTCCACCTGCTGTACCTGGGCCTGGGCGGAAAAGACGGCGTCCTGCGTGATCTGGTGGTGCTCGAAGAGGCTTCTGGCCGTGCGCAGGTTTTCCTGCACCAGCTCCAGGGAGCGTTCGTACAACACCACCCCTTCGCGGGCCTTCAGGTAGTTGAAGTAGGCTGTTTTGACCTCCATGACCAACTCCCGTTTGTAGGCGGCCACGCCCACCCGCTCGGCCTCGGCCAGGTGGCCCTTGATACGGTGGTTGTAGAGGATGTCCGAGTTGAAGACGGGCGCAGACAGGCGCAGGAAGGTTTCCTGCTCGGTAGGCCGCAGGAAGAACTCCTGCTCGTTCTCGATGACCGGATAGGTGGGCAAGGCCGGGTAGTCGGGTATGGTGCTGGCGTTGATGCTGTTGATGAGATTGAGGTTTTCGTACACCGGATTCACCAGATCGCCCACCGGGATATCAATGGTGCGGCCGCCGCGTGCTACGGAGAAACGCGCATTGAGGTCCAGCCTGGGAAAAAAGAGGTTTTTGGCCTCTTTCAGGGCAGCCAGGCTCTTCTCGTAGGATAACTCTTGCTGGCGCAGGGCAATATTGGAGCGCAGGGCCTCGCGGATGTATCGATCCAGGGCGGACTCCTGGGCACCGATGGCCTGGACCAGGATCAGCAGAAAGATGAAGATGCCGGTGATTCGTTGCATGGGTGGATGGGTTTCTCATTTCCTGAAGCAAAGATGGTGCATCCCGCCTTCCCATACCGCCCGATCTCGCTCAACCGCGTTTTTGCGTGCATGAGTGGCTGCGGGATGGCTTTCAATCGTCCTGTACAAAAAAGCAGAGATGAAGGGCTCCGGGCGACCAGACTCCCGAAAAGTGGAAGTTCGGACGTCCGAAAGGGAAGGATGGACGGATATTTACCGACAGCGAAGGGGTTGGGGCACCGCCAAATCTTTTCGGAAGCGGTATCTCCATTCCGAGGTGGCCTGCGAGTGGCCTTTGTACTATACTACTTCAAGGATAAAATGTCCTATTCGTTAGTGGCATTTTATCCTTGAAAGCCCGAATACGCACTTAAAAAATAATACCGCTTCCAAAATGGGTTAAGCCTTTAATCCACCCCATTTTGAAGCCGTATTCGACTTTCAACCCGAATTATTCACGGATTACCGCGAATAATCCGGATTAGCCCCTCAAGCAATCGGATGCAGGCCTTGCAGCGCCTATCCGAACGCCCGGCGGCGGTCAGTGGCGACACCGCAGCCGCCGGCTGCCGGGAGCTACCCCACCACCACGATCTCTTGCGGTGGGTGTTGGGCGGGATGAGCCAGCCGGACGGGAGCGGGGAGGGGTTTATCCCGGAGGGCCTGCCGGAGCGCGGCTCGCCAGCCGGGAGGGATTTGCTCGCCTTCCAGCCAAAACACCAGCACCTGTGGGGGCCGGTCCCGGCGGAGCACATGAAGCTGCGTCCAGAAGGCCCGGTCGGCGTATTGCGCGGGCCAGCGGTACCAGAGGTGCGACTACCTGCGCCGGTGCCAGGCCCGGCGCAGGTAGCCGCCTATGGCATCCATTCCCCGGAGCGTGTCCTCCGTTTTTCGCAGAAGCTCTTGCGCCAGCACGGAAGGCGGGGGAGGAGGGTGGTCCCGAAAGTTTTTTACCTCCATGAGCAGATAGCCCTCCCGCGGATGCAGGGCAATGAAATCCACGCCTTTCAATCCGGCGCTGCTCAGCCCCTGAAAATAGGTGTGGCGGTCGTAGGCCCGCGCCACCCAGGGCCGTTGAAAGGCAAACCGCCGACCGCTCTCCTCGAAGATCATCCGGCAGGTTGTACGGTGAGCTGGCGGGCGTACTCGCTGGGGGTGAGGCCGGTACTCTTCTTGAAAATGGCGTTGAAGCTGCTCTTGGAGTTGAAGCCGGCCTCGTGGGCCAGGCTCAGCAGGGTGAGGTGTCGATTGGCCGGTTCGGCCAGCAGGTTCTTGAATTCCGCTACGCGATAGCCGTTGATGAAATCAAAGAAATTCTGACCCAGTTGCTCATTGATCACCCGGCTGAGCTCGTTGGCGGGCACATCCAGGCGCTGGGCCAGCTCCCCGATGGTGATGCGGGGCTCCAGGTAGGGCTTTGCGGTGCGCATATAGTCGAGCAGTTGGCGGCGATAGTCCTCCGCCTGGGCCTCGGTGAGGCTGGAATAGGCGTATTTTCCCGCAGGCTCCTCATCCGAACCGTTCTCCGCAGCATGCGAAAAAATGGCGCCCTGCCGGATGCCGTAAAGGCCCAGCAGGAAAATGTTGGCGATCATACAGAGAAAGGCCAGCCGGAAACCCCACAACTCGCTGATCACGCCCAGCAGGTCGTTGGCCACGATCTCAAAAAAGAAAAAGCCGAGCCACACCGCCACCATACCCCAAAGGAAACGGGTCATCCAGCTCAGACTCACGTCTTCGGTATAGGAGAATTTGGTGAGGATGTAGCTTTCGTGCTCTTTGAGCAGGTGGAAGGATTTGATCAGGTAAAAGGGAAACACCCCCAGGAACAGGCCGTAATTGAAGACGTAGAACCAGGTCGGACAGGTGTATCCGGTTTCCAGGTGGCGCAGCATCTCGGCCTGGGCCTCCGGCGCCATGGGAACGAAGCGGATAGCCCAGAGCGCCACCGCGGCCAGAAAGGGCAGGATGTGCACCCACTCCGCCGGCCGGGAAAAGTCCAGCCTGCCCCGGATCATGGACTTGATATACCAGTAAAATACCGTCACCGCCAGATAGCCCAGCGAAATGGCATGCAGCGCGAAATAGTGGCTTACCTCCGTGAGTTCTTTTCGGTAATTGAACAGTATGATGATGAGGAACATCAAAAACAAATTCAGCCCCAGGAGTAGATCCGACTGGCTCCGGCGCGGCTTCAGCCAGGCCAGAATGGCCAGGTTGAGGGCTTGTGCAGCACCAATGGTGACGAGAACTTGGTAAAACATGCACTTGGGTTTCCGACAGGAAAACAGGGGTTTTACCGCCGGTTTAGCAATTCGGATAAACGACTATTGCAAAGATAAAATGACCTTTTTCGGTTGGCATGTTATCCTTGAAACCCCGGTATAACGCTATCAAAAAGGATGGGGCGCGCCCAATCCCTTTCACGTGCGTATATACTCGACTCGAAGTGGTTTGGAGTCCCCCCCAATCACTTCCTTCCCAGTATACGAAAGAAACAGTGCAGCAAACGAAATAGATGTGGCGTATCAGGCGATAGCGCCGGCCCGCGGGGCAGAGCATGCTATGCATTTTCCGGGTTGATCCTTTCCGGTGCCCTGCCTGGCACAGGTGTTACAGGCCGGCGATCGGTGAACTTTGGCGTAATCTCGATCATCTGCCCGGCAGGCAGGTTTTGCCCCGCGGCAGGCCGGTGCCGTCCAGGCGGGCGACCGGGACACACCCGGTCCGCAAAAAAAGGGGAGGGTTACAGATCTTCGCCGGTGGCGACAACCAGACCGTCTTCGCGCAGGTGCACTTCCAGGACGACCTCCTCCTCGTTCTCCAAAGCCAACTCGTAGTACACGTCGCCATTGCTGAAGGTGATGTGTTCGGCTTCTTCGATGGTGAATCCGGGAAAGTGCTCCTCTACGGATTCGGTGACCACTTCGGGAAGGTCTTCCTTTTCGATCTCCACTTCGGTAAGCAGGTGATGGCCCGTCACCGTGATCTCCACTTCGTAGTCTCTGCCCTCGTGCTCAAATTCGGCTTCGTAGATCTTGTTGTAGTATTCCCAGTCCCACTCTACCTCGGAGAGATCCACTTTGGGAAAAAGCTGCCGGAACACGCGCAGGATCTCGGAGGGTACGTATAGTTTTTCCATCGATAAAGATTTAAGGAGGCTTGAAAGTAGGCCGGCAATGTGAATTGCAGGTAAAATAACACGAGGCTGGGCCTGGCCGATTTCGTGAAGTGATGGTAGTCAGCGGCCCAACCTCCCGGCATAGTATAGGATAGCAGGTAGCGGGTGTAGGAATGTAACTATGCCCTCTACGGTTTCAAGGAAAAAAATACGGCCTGGTCGTCAGTGGCATTTTATCCTTAAAACCGTATAACAGTAAGAATTGAACTGTATTATTCCTAACTTTTTGATTTACATGGCTTTG
>JAJDFU010000261.1 GCA_020528935.1 Saprospiraceae bacterium
TTGTGGGTTGTTTGTGGTGTGCCGTCGTTTTTTCGCGTGCCCTTGGTTGGGGCTGTCGGGTGTCGGTTCGCCTTTGTTCGTCGCTCGTGGATGCTCGATGGTATGCCCGCACCGCGTGTGCTGAGGCCCGGTGGGTGGGGCGCGGCGCGCGGGCCGGGGGTGTCGGGCGGGGGCGGGGGCTGCCCCGGGATCCCCCCGCCGATGGCATCAGCCCCGTAGCGCACGCTGTTGGCACCTTTGACGACCGTCACCTGGTTGGCCAGGAAGGGGTCGATCTCCGGGGCGTGCTCGCTGCCCCACTGCTGGCTTTCCTGGCGTACCCCGTTGTTGAGGATGAGCACGCGGTTGCTGTGCAGGCCCTGAATGACCGGCTTCGCAATGGTGGCTCCCGTGTTGAGGGTGGTTACTCCCGGCAGCTGACTGAGGGATTCACCCAGGGTTAAACCCTGCCTGCTGGCCAGGTCGGCCCGCCCCAGCACTTCCCTGGCCTGAAGCAGCTCGGGCGCTACCCATTCCGTGGTGACCACCACATCGCTGAGCTGAAAGGATTCGGCGTGCAGGTGCAGATGCAGGCTGGTATCCCGCTGGAGCAAAAGGGGAAAGCGCAGGGTCTCGTAGCCCAGGTACGAGCACACCAGGATGACGGAATCGGGGCAAAGCCCTTCCAGCCGGAAGATACCGTGCAACTCCGTCTGGGTGCCCCGGGCTGTGCCTTTCACAAAAACATTGGCATAGGCCAGGGGATCGCCCGGGTCGGCATCGGTAAGCCGGCCGGTGAGGGTGATCGAACAATCTGGTGCGGCGGAAGGGGTGCCGGCAGCTATCCAGCCAGCCAACAACCAGAGGGCGATGCGCATGCGCATGCAGGAAAAACTTCATGAATGAAAAAGAATGAAAAGGAGCGGGTCCCGGACTCGCATCAGGCGTGGGGGAAGGGCGGAGCCCGGCCGGTGAGGCGGATATTGCCCTTTTGGCTCAGGGGAGCGCGATAGGCAAAAAAGGACTGAGAGGGAACGGGGGTAAGCAAAGAGATCGTCCAGGGAGAAAGACCGGTCTGATAGGGTGGCGTATTCAGATCGTGCAGGCCGCAGGCCGGCAGTTCGTGGTCCAGGTCGTGCCAGTGCAGATCGCCGCTGAGGGCGGCGTGGCAGTCCGCCATGCGCTCGTGCTCGTGCCCGTCCCAGTGATGCAAAGCCGTAAGGGTGCTACTGGAAGCAAAAACCAGCAGCAAGCAATAGCCCAGCACAACTCGTATGGACAAACCGAATACCATTGGGGGCAAAGATAGGAGTTTTGCTATGCATTCTGCGGACAAAAGCAGACAGAATACCATCTTGGGCAATGAAGCCGCTGCGCATCCGAAGGGGCAGTCGCGATCTTTTTGTACTGTACCGGGAGTCAATCGGCAGGGGCTGCGTGATTCCGGAGTATCTTCAGCGGGATGTACTCGAGGGCTTTTTCGTGGGTGGCCTCCAAATGCGCTGGGGGGGCCTTATCCGCCTCCCAGGCCTCGCGCCAGCGCAGGGCGCAGAGGCACCAGCGATCGCCCGGCTCCAGGCCGGGAAAGCTGTAGCGCGGAGAGGGGGTGCTGAGGTCGTTACCCCGGCCTTTGGTGAAGGACAGGAACTCCGCGGTCATAGTGGCGCACACTACGTGCGTGCCGTGGTCTTCCCGGCCGGTATGGCAACAGCCGTCGCGGTAAAAGCCGGTGAGGGGGTCCAGCGAACAGGTTTGCAGGGAATCCCCCAATACGTTGCGGGCCGTGGGGGAGGCAGTATCCGATTGCAGTGCCGGATGATGACAAGCCGACAGCAGGATCCAGCAAAAGAGCAGGTAGGGCATGATCGTCGTTTATTGTTTAGTGCGTGCATGGGCCTGCAGCTCCTCCAGGCTTACGTATTCCAGGGCTTTGGTGTGGGTGGCTTCCAGATGTACGGGCGGGGCCAGGCCGGCCTCCAGGGCCTCGCGCCAGCGCAGGGCGCAGAGGCACCAGCGGTCGCCCGGCTTCAGGCCGGGAAACTGCCACTGCGGGCGGGGCGTGCTGAGGTCGTTGCCGCGGCTGCGGGTAAAGGCCAGAAATTCCTCGGTCATCTCGGCACACACCACGTGGCGACCGCTGTCCTGCGGGCCGGTATGGCAGCAGCCATCGCGATAAAAACCCGTCAGGGGATCGGTTGAGCAACGCTCCAGGCGGCTGCCCAGTACATTGCGGGTGCTTCCGTTTTCCATATGCGTTTTACCAGCACAACAGCACCGGCGTCAAATGGGTCACCGCAAGCGGAAGGAATCCACTTTTTCCAAGGTGTCGGGATTGAGCACCTCCACTTCCACGCGCTTGTTCTTGACGTGTATGAGCACCAGGGCATTCTGGGTGGTGAAGCCCTCTACGCGCTCCGACCAGGGGGTGGCTTCCTGCGCGTAGTACGGCGCACCGGCTGCGCCGTTGTTGATCTGCCAGATGGCGCGCTTCAGCTCCAGTTTGGGTGCGGTATAGCCGGCCGGATACATGGGCATACCGGGCCCCACCTCCGTGCGGGCGTAGTTGTGTTCGTCGCCGGTCAGGATCGCAACTACCTTTTTGCTCTGGTTGATGAGGATGTCGAGGTACTCGTCCCTTCGTTCCAGGATGCCCTTGCTCAGCGGCTTCCCGCTCACATAGGTCCGGATCTCGTTGTTGCCGCGGTACCACATGTCATCTCCCACATGCCCGCCGTTGGGAAAGCAGGGCGTGTGCTGGGTCACGAAGATGTGTTTGATCTTGCGGTCCGCTTCCAGTGTGGCGATCGTCTGGCGCAGCCACTCGATCTGCCGGTCCATGATGTAGGCGTGCACCCCGCCGCTGGTCAGTGGGATCGCCTCCGTGGATGGAGCGTAGAAATAGTCGGAATTGAGCACAACGACAGCCACGTTGCCGTAGGTGTAGGCGTATACGGTCTCGTCGTAGGGAGGGAAATCCACCGCATCGGGGTCGGGGTCGTATTCGGCACCGTCTTCACTGCCCAGCTCGCCGGTGGGCATGGCAAACTGGCGGGCAAAGACCACTTCGGCCGACTCGGTGGCAAAAGGAAAGCGCTCCAGATGGATGCGGCGGTCCTCCAGCTGAAAACTGCGCAGCAGGGCTTCGTGATTGCCCATGCCTACGTAGATCGGCAGATGATGGGCCCAGGGCTCCACTGCCCGCTTCCAGTTGGCGTACTGCAGGTCCATCTCTTCGGGATGCAGCAGGTAGCCGTCGATCAGGTCGCCGGAAAACTGGAAAAAGGAGGCGCCCTGTTGGGTAGCCAGTGCCATGATCTTTTTCATGATGTAGGCATTGGCTCCCCAGAGATTGCGCTCGCCTCCGCCCTGGCCGTTGCGCGAATCGCTGGCGTAGGCAAAGGTGAACGCTTTTCGGTAGCCCGCCTCAGGCGCCGTTCGAAAGGTGTAGGTCTGCCGTTGATCGCCTACCATCAAGGTGTATTCGTACAACGTATTGGGCTTGAGGCCGCTCAGCCGGATTTCGTGCTTCCGGGCGGGGGTAGCCGAAGGAAAAGTATAGGGCCCTACCTGTACCTGGGCCGTCACCGCCCGGTTGGTGCGGAAGGAAATCACGCAGCCGTCGGGAGCGGGCTGGCTGAGCAGGGGCCCCTCGATGATGGTGGGGCCAACGGTGAATGGGCCGCTGCCCAGAAAACGCACCCGCCCGTCGTAGAGCAGGGTGCCGGAGGCATCCACCACGCGATAGCCCAGCGTGCCGCCCTCCTGCTCGGCCCAGTTGATCATATCGTACTTGCCGCTCAACCGGCCCTGGATGCGCACTTCGGCCTTGCCGTCGCGAATGGGAGCGGGGTATTTGAAAAAGACGGGTTGGGGATGGCGCGAATCGCCGTAGGGAATGAAGCCGTAGTAGAGCAGGCCCTCCAGGCCGGCGCCGAAGTCGAAGGCCAGTCCCTTCTCCGTGCCGGTGGTTGCATCGGCAAATTGAGCCAGGGTGTAGGCCGGCTCGGTTTGTATCTCATAGGCTTTTCCCTCCGGCGTTTGAATGTACAGGCCCTGCTCGTCGGCCCCCATATTGGAATAGATACCGGGGATGTTCTGGGCGAGCAGGCCCATTGGCAAGAAAAGGCCCAGCAGCTGGGCATAAAAAAATTTCATGGGTTTGGGTGTTTAGGTTTGTGTTTTGGCTATTGCACGTTTACGGAGGTGACGATATCGGCATAGGATTTACAGGTTTCCACGCATTCCGCCATGGTGAATTTCAGCTCCTCCTGTATGATTTTTATCTCTTCGTTCACCTCCTGCAGTTCGTCCCGGAGTTCGTCGATGCGCGCCTGCGGACTCCCTTTGATCTTGCCCGATTCCAATTCCTCCTCCAGGGCTTGAAGTTGGGCGCCTTCCTCTTCCCATTCGATGCGCCATTCGGCCACCTCTTTCATCATTTCGGTATAGGTCTCTCCATGCTCCCGGCAGGCTTCCCTGAGCGCCTTCAGTTCTTCTTTTTGGGCTTCGCTGAGCTGGGCCAGCGTTTTTTCCGGGGCTTCCATGCCGGCGTACATGCCCTGCCAATCCTGCAACTCATCTTGCAGGGCCGATTGCAGCTCGGCCAGTGTTGCCGCGGTTTGTTTCCAATCGGCCGACAGCTCCGCTACGGGTTCCTTATATTGAGAAGTGTCCGGCGCACAGGAAGCTGCTGCCAGGACGAAAAAGGCAAGGGGAAGCGCGTTTTTCATGCGTATTACTTTTGCTCAAAAGTAGAAAAATTGCCCCATTGGCAGGTCTTCAAGTCCGGATCCGGATGCTAAATTTAGCCTATGGACCTCAGTGATTTACGCCGGGAGTATCGCCACCAACCACTGGATCGTTCCGATCTGAAGCCGGAGCCCATTCGCCAGTTTGAACAGTGGTTTCAGGAAGCCCGGGAAGCCCGCCTGGAGGAAGCCAATGCCATGAGCCTGGCCACTGTGGACGAAGAGGGGCGCCCCTTTCAGCGCATGGTCCTGCTCAAGTATTTCGACGAGGAAGGCTTCGTTTTCTTCAGCAATTACGAAAGCCGCAAGGCCCGGCACATCGCCCGGGATGCCCGTGTGAGTCTGCTCTTCTTCTGGAAGGAGCTGGCCCGGCAGGTGCATCTCACCGGCTGGGCGCAAAAAGTGAGCGCTGCCGAGTCGGTGCGTTACTTTGCCAGCCGCCCGCGCGGCAGCCAGCTCGGTGCCTGGGTGTCGCAGCAGAGCAGCATCATCTCCTCGCGGCAATTGCTGCTGACCAAATTCGAGGAAATGAAGGCCAAGTTTCGCCAGGGCGAGGTGCCCCTGCCCGCCTACTGGGGCGGCTATCGCGTACAGGCGGACAGCTACGAGTTCTGGCAGGGGCGCGAAAATCGCCTGCACGACCGCTTCCTGTACCGTGCCCAGGGCGAAGGCTGGAGGATCGAACGCCTCGCTCCCTGACTACCCGGAAGCCATAAACAAGGCGCCCTGCCGGAGCTCGATCCGGTGTGCATCCCCGCGCACTTCGGCCGGAAAAGGCCTGGCCGGCACGGTCGTGGGATACCAGGTTTTGTCCGAGGCATCCACTACGATGAGCAATCCTTCGGGATTGCCCAGCGCCCGGAAGGTGGAGCTACTGCCCCAGTAGGGCGGAATGCCCGCCTGCTCCAGCTGCCTTGCGGCCGCCGGCACATCCCGCACCGGCAGGCCGATCTCGCTGATGCTGCGCACGGCAGTTAGCGGCGCAAAAGGCTGCAGGGGAGAAAGCCCCAACTCGCGGCGGGCGATGAATTCCAGCACATTGCCGGCCGGATCCCGGAAATAGACCGACCGGGCCTTCCAGTTCGGAAATTCGGTGATGAGCCGGGCGCCCTCGTGCAGGATCTCCAACTCGCGTTCCTGCAACCAGCGCAGAGCCTCCTCGATCTGGCCGGGCGGGATGTTGAAGGCAAAATGGTAGTAGGCCGCTGCATCGACCGGAAGAAAAGTGAGCAGGCTGATCCCGCAGGAAACGGACAGCCGATCCGGCTCGCGCTGCACGGGCAGCCCCAGGACCTGACCGTAAAAGGCGGCCAGTTCCCCAGGCCGGTGGGTTTGCAATACGAGTTCGCGAATGCGCATAGATTCTTGCTTTGCCCTTCCTCTTCAGGCTTCGTCGGCCGGCGCTGCGGATTGAGATCCTTCCTTTTTGGGCTTGGCAAAGAGAAAAGGCAGCATGATGAACAGCCCCAGCATGATGCTCATGTCGGCCACGTTGAAGATGCCGGTGCGCAGGCTGCCAATGCCCATGTTCATGAAGTCCACCACGCTGCCTTCGAGGATGCGGTCGTAAATATTGCTCAGGCCACCGGCCAGTATGAAGGAAAAGGCAATGACGTGGGGGCGCAGCAACTCCTTGTGAAAGAGGGTGTAGCCCAGTAGCCCCAGCAAGAGCAGGGCAGGCAGTAAGGTGAGCAGCCATTGGCGCAGGCCTTCCGGCAGGCTGGAGCCCAGGCTGAGAAAAGCGCCGGTATTTTCCACGTACAGCAGGCGGAACATATCGTTGAAATAGCTGCGAATGGGCTCTCCGTAGAGCTCTTCGGTGGCACAGATCTTGGTCCAACGGTCCAGGCCGATGCTCACCAGCAGTATGGGCAGGATGATCGGCAGTCGTTGTCCGGCGGTTTTCATCATCAGTAGTGGATTTTATCCGGTTTGCGGCGATATTCTTCAAAAGCCAACAAGGCTTCTTCGCGCAGGGTTTGCGCGCTGGGTATACGCCATTCCGCAGGCGGCAGCTGTATTTGCTCGTAGATGTGGGCATCGTCGAAGTCGATAGCTGCCGCATCGGAGCGCGTACAGGCGTATACCAGCCGGTCCGGCCGCGCCCAGAAGATGGCCCCCAGGCACATGGGGCAGGGTTCGCAAGAGGTGTAAATGGTGCAGCCGGTGAGCTGAAAGTGGTTGAGGTGCCGGCAAGCCTCCCGTATAGCTACCATCTCGGCATGGGCGGTAGGGTCCCGGTCGGCCAGCACGCGATTGCAACCCCGGCCGATGATGTGGCCGCCCCGGACGACGACGGATCCGAACGGACCGCCCGCCCCGCTGCGCATACCTTCAAAGGCCAGGGCGATGGCTCGCCGCATGAAATCTTGATCGCTCATAGATGCCGGGCGGCAAGATAGCCAAAATTGGTATCTTGCCCGCCGTCCGGAAACCAAGCCCGATCCATGCAACCTGTTTTTACCAACGACGCCGTTGTGCTGGGCCTGCTGCTGTTGGTGCTTGCCCTCATCTTTGCGACAGCCGCCAGCCCATCCCGGTTTTGGAAATCGTTTTACACTTACATACCGCCGCTGCTACTCTGTTATTTTCTGCCGGCCCTGCTCCACTGGCCGCTGGGGCTCATTGCCCCGGAGTGGTACGATCCCGGCCTGCTCGACTACCTGCGCGAACGCGGCCTTTCCCTGCCGCCCGGAGCTTCCGTGGCCGAAGTAGAAGCCTTCCTGGAGGCCAGCGGCATACCTAAGGAAGCTGTGGCCGGCTTTAAACACAAATCGCAACTCTACTTTGTGGCCTCGCGCTACCTGCTGCCGGCATCCCTCATCCTGCTCACCCTCAGCATCGACTTCAAAGGCATCCTCCGCCTGGGGCCCAAAGCCCTCGTCATGTTCTTCACCGCTACCGTGGGCATCATGATCGGCGGGCCGGTGGCGCTGTTCGTCATCAGCCGCTATGCCCCCGATCTGCTCGCTGCCTCCACGGACGAGGTGTGGCGCGGCCTCAGCACGGTAGCCGGCAGCTGGATCGGCGGTGGCGCCAACCAGACGGCCATGAAGGAGATCTTCAATGTGGGCGACAACCTCTTTGCCTCCATGATCGTGGTGGACGTAGTGGTAGCCAATATCTGGATGGGCTTTCTGCTGTACGGCGCCAGCATATCCGATCGCCTGGACCGCACCCTCAAGGCCGACAATTCCGCCATCGAAGACCTCAAGCAGCGGGTCAGGGATTTTCAGGACAAAGTGGCGCGGATCCCCACTACCACGGATGTGTTTGTCATGCTTGCGGTAGGCTTCGGCGGCACGGCCCTGGCTCACTGGGGCTCGGATGTGATCGTACCGGCCCTGGGGCGCTTCCGCGAAGGCCTGGAAGCCGCCCGCCTCAATTCGCTGCTTTCCGGCTTCTTTTGGCTCATCGTGGTGGCCACTACCCTGGGGCTGACCCTGTCCTTTACCCGGGCCCGCCAGCTGGAAGGCGTTGGAGCAAGCCGCTGGGGCAGTGTGTTTATCTACATTCTGGTGGCCACCATCGGCATGAAGATGAACCTCGGCGAGGTGTACAAGAACCTGGGGCTCTTTGCCGTGGGCTTGCTGTGGATGTTGATCCACGTCTTATTGCTGTTGGTAATGGCCTTCCTCATTCGGGCGCCTTTCTTTTTCGTGGCCGTAGGCTCCCAGGCCAATGTGGGCGGTGCGGCCTCCGCACCTATTGTGGCCTCGGCTTTCAGCCCCGCCCTGGCTCCGGTAGGGGTCCTCATGGCCGTGTTGGGGTATGCCCTCGGTACTTACGGCGCCCTCATTTGTGCTTTCCTGATGCAAGGGGTGGTGACCTAAGCGAGCGTTTCCAACCCCTTTGGCAGCTGTATTCGGGGAACGGGGCCTGAAAAGTTTTCCTGCCGCCGGACTATGGGATGAACCTTTTCTGATGTATAGACATCTGATGTATGAATGGCCTGTTGGGCCGGTGTCTCTTATTCAAAAATACCTACAAACCAAAGCTATCATGTCAGCAAGTACGCGCACCAAATGGGAGATTGATCCCATGCATTCCGAGATCCAGTTTAAGGTCAAGCACCTGGTGATCTCCACCGTAACCGGCAAGTTCAATTCCTTTGAAGGCTCCTTTGAAATGGAGGACCAGGATCTGAGCACAGCGGAGGCCAGCTTTTCCATCGACATTGATTCCATCTCTACCGGGGTTCCCGACCGGGACAACCACTTGAAATCCGATGATTTTTTCAATGCGGAGAAGTATCCCAAAATGACCTTTCGCAGCACGGAAGTGGAAAAAATGGATGACGATCACTACAAGCTCAAAGGGGATCTGACCATCCGCGATATCACCAAGCCGGTTGAACTGGAGGTAGAAAAAGGGGGCATTGTTCAGGATCCCTACGGCAACACCAAGGCGGGATTTGAAGTTACGGGCAAGATCAACCGCAAGGAATTCGGCCTCAAGTGGGATGCTGTCACCGAAGCCGGCTCCGTAGTGGTAGGCGATGAGGTCAGGCTGGAGCTCAACGTGCAGTTTGCCAGACAATAGCGGAGGTACAGGTGGTGCGTTGGCGTCGGTCGCCGGTTTTTCCCGCCGGCAGCCTGATGCAGCGCTTCTCCCGCATCCTTGAGCCAATAGATCCGGTGCGCAACATCAGTACCTAGCGCTTGTACCATTTCTTCACCACTGCTTCCCCCAGCTTGCCCTGAGGGGTGTAGTCTTTGGCGGGGTAGCCTTCGTGTCCGCGCATATTGGGGAACCACTTCCACAGGAAGCCGCCGGCCCACCAGCTTTCGGAATCAAAGGTCTGGTACAGGGCCATCAGGGCATTGGCCTGAGCCTGCTCATTGATGGGTATTTGATCCAGGCGGGCTTCCAGCTCCCAGGTATTCCAGGCGCAGCCATCCACGCTGAGGTAGCCGTATTCGGTAAACAAAACGGGCTTTTCCTGGCGGGCGGCAAAGCGGGACAATTGGTCGCGGTAGGGGATCCAGGTTTCAAGCAGGGTCTCGACCGCCGGGGTGGGCTCGTCGAGCAGGGGGAAATAGGCATCCACGCCGAAGTCGTCCAGTTCCTGCCCAAAGGGTACCTGCCCGGACTCGTTCCAGTTGGCGGCGTAGGTGAGAGGGCCGTTGTAGCGCTCGCGGATCTTTCGGATGAGGTCTTTCCAGAACCCGGGGCGCTGGCGGGAGGAGGTCTTGAATTCCGTGCCGATGCAAAACATATGGGCCCCTTGCTCCTGAGCGATCCCGGCCAGGGGGAGGATATAGGATTCGTAGTCGCGCTCCCAGGCCTGCCATTCGGCTTCGGTATCGAAATCAATGGCACCGGGCCAGCTTCGGGGCACATACACCTGGGGTTTGAGCAGGACCTTCAGCCCGTGTCGCTTGGCCAGGGCGATGGTTTCGCGGGCGCCTTCCCGGCTTTCGCCCCACCACTGCCAGCGCAGTCCATCGAAGTGCACACGGGCCTCGCCCGGCCGGGAATAGGCATAGGGGATGACGGCGATCCATTCGGCGCCGACGCGCTCCACGGCCGGCATGGGGTTTTGGGCAAAGGGCTCGGGCGGAGCCACGAAGTTGAGTCCGTGGATGCGCTCCGGAGCAGCGGGGGCGGCCGCGCTGGCGCTCAGCCGGGCCTGATCGCATTGCAGCAGCAGGGCCAGGCTGCACCATCCGGACAACAGCAAAAGGGAAGCGCTCGCTTTCATGGCCAGGCCAATATGCTGGGATCCGGACAGTTTTGCAAGTAGCGTTTGGCTTCTTCGGGAGCCGCCACACCGGGATAGTCACCCCGCATACCCTCCAGGTCGCGAATGAGCTGCACGTGCAGGTGGGGCACCCAACCTCCGTTTTCTTCCGGTTTGCCCAGGCGGCAGAAGACCTGCCCGGCGGCCAGTACCTGACCCGGCCGGTTTTTCGACAGGTCGGCCCGGCTCAGGTGGCCGTACAGGCTGTAGAGCGGCCCCTCCGGCCCGTCGTGCTCCACAATTACGGTAGCGCCGTAGTCGAGCGGGGCGTCGTTGTAGGCCAGGCTGTGCACCCGGCCGGGTAGAGGAGCGTATACGGGGGTGCCGGCCGGAGCCCAAAGGTCCACGCCCAGGTGGATGCTGCGCCTGCCGTCGTAGTGCGGGCTGGATTCGTACAAGCTGCGGTTTTCGGCATAGCCGCCCACAGCGACGCGGGCGCCGGCACGGTGCAACACCTGCTGCAGGTAAGCTTCCAGGCCGGCGTAGGTGGACGTGTCGTAGGCTTGCAGGGGCGTGTGGGCCCGGTCCAGGGAAATGCGGCAGTAGGCATCGGGCGGAAGGTCGCGCCCCAGCAAGGGAAAGCGCCGGTTCAGGTAAGTGTGCAGCTCCATCGTGTATGCTTCATCAGTTCCGGCACAAAGCTAGGGGAAATAAGGCCATTGGGAAATCCGCAAAAAACGAGTACAGTCTCCTGTTTATTTTTTAAATTTTATCGCTAAAGGCTCAAAAAATTGAAATTCAACTAAATTTTATTTCTATTGAATAAAAAATTTGCAAAAAAACGGAGAGTGCCTCATATTTGTACTGTCCGCGCGATCAACGGATAGCGCAAATGGACAAAACACTGTGAGGTGATGAAATAGGCAGCCATGCCCTCCTGTCTCGAGGGTGGGGATTCCGGCATAAATCGCATGAACACCTGTACCATGGTCAGACTAACCGCCCCTTGAAGGTTCGAATCCTTCCCTCACAGCAATATTCATGGTGCTGCTCCTTCTGAGAGGGAAAGCAAAGCTTTTTTAACCGCAAAAACCGCCCGCATCCGCAGGCGGTTTTTTTTTTGGGGATGAGGAAAAGCAGCCCCTCACAGGATGTACAAAATGAACTAGTGAGTGTAAAGCGAGGGGCTGCCTACTGAACTACCCAGTTGACCCGGATTATTCCCGGGGTACCGTGAATAATGACGATAAGGGGCTGAAAAACAACCCCTTTTCGGGCCTAATT
>JAJDFU010000084.1 GCA_020528935.1 Saprospiraceae bacterium
CTGTCGGGTGGGGGTGGCTGCGCGGGGCCGGGGGGTGGGGGCCCGCCCCCGGCAGGCGTGAGGGTGCCGGATATGGGGCGGTGTGGGCCTGCCTTTCGGGATGCTCGGCCTGGGGGCGGTAGGCGGGGCGGGAGAGGAAGGGGAGGCTCATGCCGTGGGCTTCGGCCCGGGCCAGGGTGGGATTGAGGGGTTTCACCCGCTCGCCCCGCACGATGCAGGCCGTGCGAAAGCCGAAGAGGACGCCGGCCGCCGCTACGGCTGCCAGGTGGTTGGAATAGGCACCGCCGAAGGTGAGCAGGGTGTGGCAGCCCTTTTCCCGGGCCTCAGAAAGGTTGTACTTGAGTTTCCGCCATTTGTTGCCGCAAAAGGAGAGGTCTCCATCCGGGGTGGGCAGCACCAACCGGTCTTCCCGCTTGATCCAGAGGGTGATGCCGTGCTCTTCCGCCAGTGGATGCGGGAGACGCTCCGTCGGGCTGGGTGGGGCAGTATGTAACCGGGACCAATGGACGGAGGTTGTCATGCAGGACAAAGATGGGGCATTGTTTTTATGGTTGGCAATAGGCAGTTCATAGTCAACTGCCAACTGCCAACTGCCTACTGCCAACTGCTGACTGCCAACTGCATCGACTCAATACCCGAACACCTCCTCCAGGCTCAGCTCCACCACCGGTCCGAACCGGCTGAGGTAGTCCATATCGACCTGTGCTTTGCTGCCCAGCACCAGCAGGGCGTAGGAGCGGCCTTGCACGTGCTTTCGCTGGAAGTCGGCCAGGTCCTGAGGCGTAATCGCCTGCATGCGCTCGTAGAGGTCTTTCCGCAGATCGCGATCCAGGCCCAGGTCGCGGTGGCGCAGGTACTCCCAGAAAAGGCGCTTGGGCGGGATGCGCTCCGTCTCGATGCGCTTGAGAATGCTGTGCCGCGCCTGCTCGATGAGCTCGGGCACCACCGGCATATCTTCCAGGATACCCCGCAGGGCGGGGATGGCGTCCTGGATCTTGTCGGGCTGCGTGCCCACGAAGGCCTGCAGGTAGTGCCCCTTGTCCTCCTTGCGGGGCGTGCTGTAGTAGGCGAAGGTAGCGTACGCCAGGGCCCGCGACTCGCGGATCTCCTGGAAGACGATAGAGCTGAGGCCGTAGCCGAAGTACTCGTTGTAGAGGTTGGCCATCAGGTGCTCCTCCAGGCTGAAGTGTGGCGTGCCCTTGCTCAGCAGGAGCAGCTCCACCTGCACCATGGGGAAGTCTACGAAGTACACCTTGGGTTCGGTGATGTCCAGCTCGGGGTATTTCTGCGGAGCGACCGGCTCGTGGGGTTGTCCGGCCACGGTATGGGTGCGCGCCAGCAGGCCGGTCATCTCGTCGGTGGAGCGCCGGCCGTAGTAGTACACCTGGTGGCGTGTGTCGGCCAGCCGGCGCAGGTAAGCAGCCAGTTCGCCGGGATCCAGGGCGTGCAGGGCCTCTTCGCTGAGGCGATCGGTAAAGGGGTTGTGGGGACCGTAGCGCACGTAATGGGTCATGGCCTGCCGCAGGATCACGCCCTTGTCCTGCTTGTCGTTGCGGCGCTTTTCCAGCACGTCGGCCACCATATTCTTCAGGGCTTCGGGCTGTCCCTTGAGGTGGTGCAGCAGGCTATCCATCAGTTCGATGCCCTGCGGCAGCTGATCTTCCAGGCCGATGAGCTTGAGGTGAAAGCGCTCCTCGCTGAGGTGGCTCTCCAGGCTGAGGCCGTGGCGGAAAAAGGCCCGGTGGCGCTCGCGGGTGCTCATCAGCTCGGTGCCCAGGTAGGGCAGGTAGAGCAAGGCCAGCGGCAGCAGGGGATCGCTGTTGCTGCCCATCTCGAAGAGGTAGTGCAGGCGGAAGAGCTCGTTATCGGCATTGGCTACGCGCGCCAGGCTGAGGTCGGAGGGCAGATTTCGGCGCTCGATGGCCTCGAAATCGGCAAAGACCGGCTCCAGGGGTGGCGTGGGTTGCCGGATGAAGGCTTTGGCAAAATCCGAGAGGGCCGACCGATTCAGCTCGATGGGCGTGATCTCGGGCTTGGCCACTTTGACCACCTCCGGGTCTTCGCCCTGCCGCTTGTACACCAGGGCGTAGTTGTCGGCGCGGAGATAGGTGCGCACGAATTCGACCAGGCTCTCCTTGGACAGGTCTTCCAACCATTGGAAGCGATGTACGTACCGCTCCCAGTCGATGCCCAGGATGAAGGCGTTGGTGAGCAGATGGGTGCGCTTTTCGTTGTCCTCGGTGGCGCGCAGTTCCTCGGTCTTCAGCTCGCGAATGGCGCCTTCCAGCAGCCAGTCGTCGAAGTCGCCCCGGCGCAGTTGCTCCACCTGCTCCAGCAGGAGGCGGGCTACCTCTTCCATCGACTGGCCCTGGCGGGGTTTGCCGTAGAGATAGAGGAGGGAAAAGTCTTCGTGGGGCAGGCTGTGGGCCTGGGCTTCCAGCACCTTCTGGTCCTGCAGCAGGTTCTCGTCCAGCAGGCCGGCCCGGTCGTTGGCCAGCATGTTCTGCACCACCTCCAGCAGGAAAGGGTGCTCGGTGGCGGCGCCGTCCAGGCGCCAGGCGAGCTGCACGAAGGGCGACTCCTGCCCGTACACTTCCCGCACGGCCGGCTCGGTGAGCTCGGGCTGGGCCGGGAAGCTGAACGGGGGCTTGGCCTTGGGCTCATAGCTGCCGAAGTACCGTTCGGCCAGGGCGATGGCCTGTTCCGGTTCGAAGTCGCCGGACAGGATGATGGCCATGTTGTTGGGCACGTAGTAGGTGCCGAAAAAGCGCAGGATGTTGCGCATGGAGGGGTTCTTCAGGTGTTCGGCCGTGCCGATGGTGGTCTGCGTACCGTAGGGATGGGAGGGGAAGAGCTCCTCGCGCAGGGCCCGGTGTACCTTGCGGAAGTCGGAATCCTGGGTGATGTTGAACTCCTCGTACACGGTCTCCAGCTCGGTGTGGAAGAGGCGGAGGGCCAGCATGCGGAAACGCTCCGCCTCCAGCTTCATCCAGCGCTCCAGCTCGTTGGCGGGAATGTCGTTGACGTACACCGTCTGCTCCACCCAGGTGTAGGCATTGGTAGCCTTGGCGCCGATGGCGGTGGCCAGCTTGTCGTATTCGTTGGGCGCCACGTAGCGCGCCGCCTCCGTCGACAGCCGGTCGATCTCCCGGTAGATGCGGGCGCGCTCGTCGGGATCGGTGGTCTCGCGGTAGGTCTCGAAGTGGTCGGCGATCTGCTCCAGCAAGGCGGATTCCTTCTCCCAGTCGGTACTGCCGATGCGGGAAGTGCCCTTGAAAAGCATGTGTTCCATGTAGTGGGCCAGGCCGGTGGTCTCCGGGGGGTCGTGCTTGGCGCCGGCCCGAAAGGCGATGTTGGTGAAAATGCGCGGCGCCTTGGGGTCCGGGCTCATGAAGAGCTTGAGTCCGTTGGCCAGGTGATATTCCTGTACGTCAAAGGGATCGTTGGGGATGCGGCGGATGGCTTTCGCTTCGGTTGGTTGACTCATAGGTTTCTTTCAGTACGTGATGCGGTCTCAGAGCGTTTTCGCCCGCTAAGATACAAGGGATGAATCAGCTAGCCTATTGCCCTTGGAGGTTTGCCGCGGAGGCTTTCCAATTCGCCCTTCCGGTTTGAAAAACATAGGTAAGGGCTCGGGAGTTGATGTGCGAGGGCTTTCCCTTACGATTGGTTGAGGTCCCATTCCGAAATCATTGGATTGATCTCGTCGGCATCTTCTTTGGGGAGGGATCCGGCGAGAGCAAAGATAGCCTTCTGGTTCCCGTGCAGCTCATTCCGTGTTTGTTTATCCACTGGATAAACTTCCATAGGTGGAGCAACCTCGTATTGCCGATTAGCGCCACATTCGAAGAGGTCTCCTTTTCAGGTTCATGCCCAATCTTTCAAAAAGGATATATTACCGCACAAACTTCACCGAGTTGATGTGCCCCATGCCGTCCCATTCGCGGATGGGGTTTTCGGGGTCTACCATCCATTGGCCGTCCACGATGAACTTGTAGTGGTGCTTGCCGCCGGGCAGCAGGAGGGTGTGGGTCCAGCCGCCTTCGGTGCGCGTCATGCGGAATTGGCGGCGGCTCCAATCGTTGAAACTGCCGCTGAGGATCACCTTTTTGGCGTCTGCATAACCCGGCAGGAAAAAGGTGACCTCCTTGCTTACGACCAGCAGGGAGTTGCCGGTGCCGTACTGGTTGGGCACGCGCTCGGGATTGGTGGGGTCCAGGATCCAGTTGCCATCTACGATATACTTGTACTCGTGCCGGCCCGGGGGCAGGAAAACGGGTAACACCCAGCCGCTGTCCGTGCGTTCCATGCGCAGCTGCTGCTCGTCCCAGCCGTTGAAGTTGCCGCTGAGGATGACCCGCCCGGCATCCGGGTAGCCG
>JAJDFU010000464.1 GCA_020528935.1 Saprospiraceae bacterium
GTGCCTGAGCAGCCCGCAAAAGCCAAAAAAGAAGCGAAACGCGCCCCGCCGGCCGACGAACAGGTTGCAGACCGGGAGCGCCCGGCCCGTGCCGAGGCCAAACAGAAAACGAAACCCCCGGTAAGCCCACCGGCCCAACGGACGCCCCCGGGTACCCTGGCGGAAGAACGAACCGAAGCCGCCCTCTCGATCCAGGCCGATACGGCACCGGTAGAGCGCATCTTATCCGGCTTGGTCACCAATGCCGAAGGCGATCCCCTGGTAGGGGCTACCGTCTTTCTGCCCCGGCCCGAGCGCATCGCCACCACCGACCTCAACGGCTACTTCAAGCTCACCATACCCGATACGGCAACCGCCGAGCTGATCGTCAGCTATACCGGCTTCCAGAGCCGGCGCATCATCGTGCCGGACACCAGTTTCCAGCGCATCGCCCTGGAACCGGGCTCGGCACCCCTTTCTGCCGCCCGGGCCCAAACACCCCGCCAACCGGCCGAACCCATGGGCGGTTACTTCCGCTTCGAGCAATACCTGGATGCCGCCAAGCGATACCCCCCGCAGGCTGCCGAAAAGGATATCCGCGGCACCGTGGTGCTCTCTTTCCAGGTGGATGAGAATGGCCGCCCCCAGGACATCCGCATCGAACAGAGCCTGGGCTACGGCTGCGATACAGAAGCCATGCGCCTGCTGCAGGAAGGCCCCGACTGGGTGCCGCCCACGAGCTCTCGCACCCGCCTCCCAATCGCCTTCCCTTAACCTTTTGTTAAGATTTTTTCCGCCCGGGCGTGCAACCTCTCGCCTTTTTCTTTGTACCTACATTGTTTGATTTTTGTCAAAAATCGGATCACCCGACACCGGTATGAAGAAAAGCTACCTACTGCTTCCCCTGTTGCTCTGTTGTTTTTCCCTGCTGCACGCCCAACGACCCGGCGGCCCTTCCATCACCGGCAAGATCACCGGTACCGTGCTGGATACCAGCTCAAACGTACCGGTAGAGTTCGCCACCGTAGTACTCAAAGACGCCAAGACGGACAAGGAGGTCAACGGTACCCTTACCGATGCCGACGGCAATTTCAAGCTCACCGAAATTCCCACCGGCACCTATACCCTGGTGCTTTCCTTCATCGGCTACGAAACCAAGACGGTGAGCGGCATTGAGCTCACCCCCCGCAAGCCCGACGAAGACCTGGGCGTGATCTACATGAGTTCTACCAGCGTCACTCTGGAGGAAGTGGAGGTAAAGGGCGAGGCGTCGGCTTTCGAAAATCGCATTGACAAGCTGGTGTACAATGCCGACAAGGACATCACCACCCTGGGCGGCGACGCTACCGACGTACTGCAGCGCGTGCCGCTGCTCTCCGTTGATGTGGAGGGCAACGTAAGCCTGCGCGGCTCGTCCAACATTCAGGTGCTCATCAACGGCAAGCCCTCGACCATCTTCACCAGCGGCGACCTGGCCAATGCCCTGCGCACCATCCCGGCCGATCAGATCAAGTCCGTAGAGGTGATCACTACCCCCTCGGCCAAGTACGACGGCGAGGGCACGGCCGGCATCATCAACATCATCACCAAAAAGAAATCCATCGACGGATTCACCGGCTCGGTGAGCCTGTCGGCCGGTACCCGCACCAACCGCGGCAGCCTCAACCTCAACTACGCCAAGGGGCGCTTCGGCCTCAACTTCAACGGCAGCGGCTGGTACAACATCCCGCGAAAGTCCTTTACGGAGTTCTTCCGCGAGGATGTCATCGAAGGCGAATCGCGCATCCTGGATCAGAATGGGGAGGGGCGCAGCAATTTCTTCGGTCCGCGCTTTTCGCTGGGCGCCTTTTACGACATCAATGCCTACAACAGCCTCAATACCAGCATCAACTTCCGCGGCTTCGGCCGCAACAACGACCAGACGACCATCGCCCGCTACGTGGCTCCCGTTCAGGATCTCAACCAGTACTACGAGCGCATCAGTGAGACCAGTGCTTTTCGCAGCGGCTTCGACTGGACAACCGACTACCGCAAAACCTTTCAAAAGCCCGAACAGGAGTTTTCCGTCGCTTTTCAGGTAAGCGGCGATTACAGCAACTCGGTCAACGACTTTGACCAGCGCGATACTTTTCCCGACGTGAATCCCGTATTGGACATTCGCAATCGCAACTCCAACGACGGCATCAACCTGGAGTACACCGGCCAGGTGGATTATGTGCATCCCTTCAGTGATCAGTTCAAGCTGGAGACCGGGCTAAAAACCATCATCCGCCGCATCGAAAGCGATTTCGAGTCGGAACTTTTCGACTTTGACCGGGACGAGTTCGTCACCTTGCCCAACCAGACCGATGTCTTCTTTTACAACCAGGACGTGTACGCCGCCTACGCTTCCGTCAACTGGAAGCTGGGCGAAAAATACGGCCTGGTGGCCGGCGCCCGCTACGAATTCACCGATATCAGCGGCCGCTTTGAAACCGACCCCACGCGATTCAGCAACAATTACGGCAACTTCCTGCCCAGCATCATCCTCAACCGGAAACTGTCCCAGTTCTCCAACATCAAGATCGCCTACAACCAGCGCATCCAGCGGCCCAGCCTGCGCACGGTGAACCCCTATGTGGACCTCTCCGACCCGCGCGATATCCGCTTCGGCAACCCGCTGTTGGATCCCGAACTCACCCATCAGACGGAGCTGAGCTACAACAACTTTGTAAAGGGCTGGGTCTTCAACGGCTCGGTCTACTACCGCCACACCAAAGACGAGATCGACCCCATCACTACGGTGGACAGCATCGGCCGTACGGTGACCACCTTTCAGAACATAGGGCGCAACGATGTGGTGGGCATCAACTTCTTCACCTCCTACACTATCAAAAAGTTCCTGACCCTGCGCGGTGGGATGGACGTACAGAACATCACGGCCGCTGGCCTGGTGGGCGATGTGGAAACCCGGCGCAACGCCTGGGAATGGCGGGCCAATCTGAACGCCACCTTCAAGCTGCCCAAGGACTTCAAGATCGAGCTGTTCGGCTTCTACAACTCGCCCCGGCAGTCGTTGCAGGGCTCGCGGGGCGCGTACTCCCAGGTCAGCATCGGCGCAGCCAAAGACCTTTGGAACAAACGCGGCAGCATCGGCTTCAGCGTGATCCAGCCCTTCAGCAACACCTTGTCGTTCCCGCGCAACATCTCGGGGCCCGATTTCACCCAGCGTTCCGATTTCGAGATCGAGATCCGCTCGTTCAACCTCAACTTCAGCTACCGCTTCGGCAAGCTCGATTTCAAAGACCGCCGTAGCCGACGCAGCAAGATCAATAACGACGACATCCAGAACGGCGGGGGCGGCATCGGCGGATAACCGAACATGCCCGGATTAGAAGTTAAGTTTTATTTTTGCGGCCGATGAAAACCTTCGCTCTCATTACCGGCGCCAGCCAGGGCATCGGTCGCGCCTTCGCCGAAGATCTGGCCTCCCGGAAAAAGGACCTGCTGCTGGTGGCCCTGGACGAGCCCGCCCTCTACCAGGCCCAACGGGAGGTGCGCGCCACCCATGGCGTCGAATGCCACACCCTGGGCATCGACCTGACCGAAGACGGGGCCGCCCGCCGCGTGTGGGAATGGACGCAGGAGAACGGCTTTTCGGTAGATACCCTCATCCCCAATGCCGGCTTCGGCCGCAACGGGATCTTCGAGCGAGCCGAGCTGGCGGAATACCTGGCCATGATGAAGCTCAACAACCAGGCCGTGGTGGAGCTCACCTACCACTTCCTGCCGCAACTCAAAGAACATAGCCGATCCTACCTGCTGTACATGAGCAGCATGGAATCGGCCCTGCCCCTGCCCTACAAGGCCGTGTATGCCGCCACCAAGAACTTCGTGTACAACTTCGCCCTCAGCCTGCGCGAAGAGGTGAAGGAAGCGGATGTCACCGTTACGGTCGTTTGTCCCGGCCCGGTGATCACCAACGAGGACGGCCTCAAGCGCATCCAGACCCAGGGCGCCAAAGCCAAGCTGCTGGTCCTCTTCCCCGATCAGGTGGCCCGCGAAGCGATCCGCGGCATGCTGCGCGGCAAGCAGATCGTGGTGCCGGGCCGTACGGCCAAGGTGCTCACCTTCCTGGGCCGCACCGTACCTGCCCCCTACAAAATGCCCCTATTGGAGCGCATGTTCCGCGCCTACCGGGAGGAGTGAACGACACCCTCCCCTTTGGTGAGCGACGGTTGAACCCTGGCGGGCAGTTTGCAGTCCGCGCCAGCGGTCCGCTGCCCGAGGCCAGGCTGTCTTTGATCCCGGCATGCACCCACGCGCACGGTCCCCGGCAGGGGACAAACCTCCATGGCGGCCGGTGCACACCGGCCGCAAAAAGAAAAAGCAAGGCCAACCCCCGAACGGG
>JAJDFU010000210.1:0-246 GCA_020528935.1 Saprospiraceae bacterium
GACAGAGTCACCAGATTTACAGTCTGGCCCGGCTCTCCAACTCCGGCGCACCCCCTCGTCTCAGGCTGAGTCTTTTCGGAAGGCCGCTTTCCGAATGCTATCGGATGAAGGCTGTTTTATTCACGCGCTGCATCGCAGCTCCGCGCACAAGCACAAACAAAAAAACCGCACCAAACCGTTCCTGCCCGGCAAGGCCGGTCGCAGCGTCATGGTTCGAACCTCTCCGGGTGGAGCCAGCAGAGGGAT
>JAJDFU010000210.1:256-4365 GCA_020528935.1 Saprospiraceae bacterium
AGGCCGGTCGCAGCGTCATGGTTCGAACCTCTCCGGGTGGAGCCAGCAGAGGGATGGTGACGCGCTTCGCAGTCACCACCATGACCGCCCGCCCGGCAAGGCCGGTCGCAGCGTCATGGTTCGAACCTCTCCGGGTGGAGCCAGCAGAGGGATTCGAACCCCCGACCCGCTGATTACAAATCAGCTGCTCTGGCCAACTGAGCTATGCTGGCGCTTGGTTCGCGCCCCTGCCCATTCCTAATCCGGCAAAGAAATCGTTCCCTGCCAAGTATCCGGAATTCGGGCTTCTTTCATCTTCCAAAAAAAGCTTTCGGAAAGCATTCTCTCCAAAGCGATTGCAAAGATATAACTTTTACACCAAAGAGAAAATCTAGCCAACAAATTTTGAGGTGCGTTCAGGGGCTTTTAATTCCTGGGGTTGCGCCTGGCTTTCGGGTGTGCCTGCAGGTAGGCCTTTCGGAGGCGCTCCACGGTATTGTGGGTGTATATTTCGGTAGCTGCCAGGCTGGTGTGCCCCAGCAATTCCTTGACGGCCTGAAGGTCGGCTCCCTGCTCCATCAGATGGGTGGCGAAGGCGTGCCGGAGGGCATGCGGACTCTTCCGTTCGGCTGTGCCGAGTTGGGCGAGGCCGCGCCTTACGATCAGATATACTTTTTTGGGATAAAGCGGCTTGCCTTTGTCGGTGAGCAAAAGCGGCAGGTCTGCTGCTTCGCCGAAAGCCTCTCTTCTGGCCGCCATATAGCTCCGGAGGCTTTCTAAAAGCCAGTTTCCCATGGGGATCAGGCGCTCCTTTTGCCCCTTTCCCAGTACGCGGATGTGGCCTTTTGCCCGGTCGATGTCTTCTGTCCGCAATCGCAGCAACTCGGAGCGGCGCATACCGGTGCTGTACAGCAGCTCGAGTACAAAATGATCCCGCCTGGCCGAAAAGGAATCGCCGGCCGGACCGGCCTCGATCAGCTGCAGCAGTTCGCCGCGACGAGCCACATCCGGCAATTTGCGGGGCACTTTCCCCCGGGGCACGTATTGCATGGGATCCTTCGCAATGGTTCCGCGCTTGCGCAAAAAGCGGTAAAAGGCGCGCAGGGCGGAGTTCTTTCGGCGAAGGCTGCGGTCCGACAAGCCCTGCGCGAGCAGGCTGACCAGCCAGGAGCGAATGTGGTGCTGCGTGGCGCGTGCGGGATCGTCCAGCTCGTACACCTCCGAGAGGTAGCGGCCGAATTGCTGCAGATCCGTGCGATAGGCCGTGAGCGTATGGAGCGAGAAACGCTTCTGATAGTGGAGATAGTCCAGGAAAGAGGTCACGGATTTCATGCAGCGGATAGATGAACCTGACCTAAAAATAATACGGTTTTGAGGAAAACCCGCCCGACGACAGCCGGGAATGTCCTATTCCAACGGGCATTCCCCTCTCCGCCATCGGATCCGAGCCGGCGAGAGAGGCCGGCGCGGCATCGCCTCGCGATGTTCGGAAGGCAATGCGGGGAGAAAATGAAGAGGGAGGAGCATTTTGCTCCTCCCCTTCATACCAGTTAAGTGAGATAAGATCAATATCCTGGATTTTGCTCCAGGTTGTTGTTCGCATCAATCTCGCGCTGTGGAACGGGAAAACGCAGCAGCGGATCATTGAAGGGGCGTCCCTTTACATCCTGACGCGTGCGCATCAGGTCGTGAAAACGGGTGCCTTCGTACGCCATCTCCACGCGTTTTTCCAGCAGTATGGCATCAATGAGCGCTTCCGCCGAAGCGAAATCACCGGTGCCGTAGGATACCAAATCGGAGCTGTTGGGCACGGGGTTGCCCTCGGCATCCAGTACGCGCACCGAGCGGTTGCGAATCTGGTTGAGCAGATCTACCGCTTCCTGTGTGACGCCGTTTTCGCGCGCCAGGGCCTCGGCATGCATGAGCAGTACTTCGGCATAGCGCCAGATGGGGGCATCGTCTGCATTGGTGGCGAAATCCTCGTACTTCTCGATGTTGAAGGTATCATTGGACGTGAGCTGGGTCACCCGTTGATCTACCGCCGAAAATCCGGCATCGTCGATGGCCTGCTGCTGATCCGGCGTAAGGATCAGGTTGAACCCACCGAGAATGAGCGCGCCGGAAATGGCCACATCTCCACCCCGGGCATTCACGTGGTGGAAGGTGGGCAGCGAGCCGTTTACGCCGGGATTGTCCTGAACGGTGTGAACCACAGCCCAGATCTCCTCCACAGAGCCTTCATTGACGAAGAAACCGTTGGCGTCGTCCGTCAGGGCAAAGCCGCCTTCATCGATAATGGTCTGTGTGAAGCCCAGGGCATCGCCGTAGCGCCCCTGCATGAAGGCGATCTCTGCCAGATAGGCCAGGGCGGCAAAGCGGTTGGCCCGTCCGCGTCCCACGCGATCCGGCAGGAGGTTCGATGCCTCCGTCAGGTCCGCGATGGCCTGGTTGTACACTTCCTCCACCGTATTGCGAGCCGGGAAGGTCACCGAACCAAAGTCGACGACCGGCTCGGTGAGGATGGGCACACCGGGGTCGGTGCTGGAGCTAGTGCTGTAGGGCAGACCGTAAAAACGGACGATCTCGAACATGGTGGCGCCGCGCAGGAAAAGTGCTTCGCCCCGAAGCTGATTGCGGAAGGTCTTGCCGGCTTCTACCTCGACGTCGAATTCGGGATCTTCCAGCGTCTCGGTAGCCTGGATCACGAGGTTGGCCTGGTTATTGACCTGATAGGCCAGTTGCCACATATCGTCAATCTCCGGATTGTCAGCTACCATCTGTACCTGAAAGATCTCCGCATAGGAGGGGAAAGATCCCCGCCAGATGACATTGTCGCCCAGTAATTCGGCACATTGTGTGGTATTGGTACCGAACAGATCGGAACCCTGGGCGGCATTGTAGGCCCCGATCAGGCCGGTTTCCGTATCGCTGGCCGTTTGGAAAGCCTCCGTAGTAGGCAGCGACTGTTGGGGCTGCGGGTCGTCCAAAAAGGAGGAACACCCAGCCAGAAGGCCGAGAAGCCCTGCAGCGACAAATGGACGAATGATATATTTCATAGGTTCAGTGTCTTTTTTGTGATATCGGAATGGATAGAACGCAGTCCGAACGATTTAGAGAAATAGATTGATTCCGAAGGTGTAGCTTCGGGTTTGCGGCCGGCTGAAGAACAGGTCACCCTGACGGAAACCCGTTGCCGTCTGGCCGCTGGCCTCCGGATCCAGCCCGTCAAACTTGGTCCACAGCAGCAGGTTCTGGCCGGCGGCGAAGATCCGGATGCTGTTTCGGTTTTTTCCAATATTCTTGAAGGTGTACCCGATCTGCAGGTTGCGCAGGCGCAGGAAATCGGCATCCGACAGGTAGCGCGTGGAATGCTGGTTGCCGTCGTTGTTGTTGTCCACCAGTTTGGTGACCTCGTTGTCCAGGGTAGCGCCATTTACACCGATGGTCCAAAGGACGTCCGGGGTTTTAATCACGTCTACATCCAGCGAAAACTCAAAACCCTGGTTGCGGATCTCGCCGACATTCTGGGCGATCGAGGGTGAGATAAAGCCGATGGAATACGGAAGGGGCGTATTCAGCAACAGATCGCGGGTATAGCGGGTATAATAGGCCAGCGAACCGCGCACCCGATTGTTCAGGAATTCAAAATCCAGCCCGAAGTCGATGGTCTCGGATTTCTCCCACTCCAGTTCGTTGTTTTCCAATTGGGAAAACTGGTAACCCGGGATCATATTGTAATCGTTGCCGAAGGCGATGAGGCCCCGGGCATCGAAGTTGCCGATGGCGGCATTACCCGAGATGCCCCAGCTGGCGCGCAACTTGAGGAAGTCAAAGAAGTTGCCTTCCATCCAGGGTTCTTCGGAAAGCACCCATCCGGCAGACACGGCCGGAAAGATCCCGTAGCGACTGTCGGCACCAAAGCGGGAGGAACCGTCCACGCGCAAGGAGGCGGAAAGCAGGTATTTACTGTCAAAGAAGTAGTTGGCCCGCAGGAAATACCCCTCAAAGGTCACATCCGTACCGAAGCCGCCACCATCGATGATCTCCGCAGCCGAGTTGAGGGTTTTCAGCCGGTCATCGGCAAAATTCTGACCGAACACCGAGAAGGCATTGGTCCGGTCCCGGGTAAG
>JAJDFU010000142.1 GCA_020528935.1 Saprospiraceae bacterium
AATCTGCGTCTGCATAACCAAAAGCTTGAATTAACTATTGCCATTCCTTGGTGTGTTATCCTCGCCTTGCTGTTATGGCTGGCCTACAGCATTTTTATCCTTCGACAGTGTTCCGATCGCGTGTGCGAGGGATGCGGGGCCGTAGAGGCCGGCGTGGTACCTCCGGTAGAAGAGGAAACCAAAGCATTTAAGCGCTATCCCATTGATTTCAGCTACTCGGATGCGACCCCCAACCGCAATGCAGGCTATGATTCGCTCCGGGCGGCCGTACTCAGCCAGATGACCGAAGACAATATCCTGGAGATCACCGGCTTGTACTACGAAGGCGAGGAAGCCCCGGAAGGGGCAGAGGGCATGGGCCTGGCCCGTGCCGAGCGCCTCAAGCAGCTCTTCCTGCCCGACGTTGCGGAGGATCGGATTCGCCTGCGTGCGCGCACCATTTCCGGCGAGCCCGTTCGGGAGGGTTACTTTCCGGCTCACGCTTTCAAGTGGGTGGATGCCGAAAAGCCGGCCGCGGGCGATATGCTGGTGGAACTGCTGGATCGCATTATCATTCGATTCCCTTTCAACAGCACCGAAAAGGACTACGACCCCAAGGTGGACGAATACCTGACCGAACTGGCCGGGCTGCTGAAAGAGTCGGATGAAAACCTGCGTATCGTCGGCCATACCGATAACAAAGGCACGCCCGAATACAATCAGCGCCTGGGTCGCAACCGGGCGCTGGCTATTGCCGGTATCCTTACGGGGCAAGGCGTGGATGAACGCAAGCTGATCATCGAATCCAAAGGCGAAACCCAACCGGTGGCCTCCAACGAGACCGAGGAGGGACGGCACAACAACCGGCGCGTGGAACTCTATTTACTGGACGACTAATCATTCCTAAATACCCTATGCACATGGCTCTCGACATTCTTTTGCTGCACAGCATGTCCATGTTTTGGTGCTTTTTCTGGTTTGCGCTGCTCCCGTTGCTCATCGGAGCCCTCATCGGGTGGCTGCTGGCCCAGGGGCGCATTCGCAGGCTCAGCGATCAGCTGGCGACCACCCAGGGTGATCTGGACCGCACCAAGGCGGAACTCAACCAAACCTCTTCCGACCTCTCCACTCTGAAATACCAGTACGAAGAACTGGAAAAAGAAAATCAGGAGCTGCGCACGCGCGTCGGCAGCCTGCGCGGTGATGTGGATGTGCTCACGGCCAAGCTGAACGAAATTGATCCGAACATCCTGGCCTCCGGAGCTCTGGGGCTTTCTTCCGCCGGTGCCGGGGTCGATTTTGGCCTTCGCGCACAGGGTATTGCATGGGGCGACCTGTTCACCAGCGACAATCTTCAGATCGTAGAGGGCATCGGTCCCAAAGTTGAGGAAGTACTCAAAGCGAATGGGATCAATAACTGGTCCGACCTGGCTGCCACCTCTGAGGACCGGCTCAAGCAGGTTCTCACCGATGCCGGACTGGCCATCACGATAGCCAGTGCGGGCACCTGGCCTCGCCAGGCCGGACTGGCCCGGGACGGCAAATGGGCCGAATTGCTGGAGTACCAAAAATTTCTGGATGACGGCCGCGAAGGCGCCGGCAGTATGGACTCGCCCGCCAAGATCGAATCGCTGGCGTTCAAGATCCTGGGCTTTTCCACCAGCGATCCCGACGATCTCAAGATCGTAGAAGGTATCGGCCCCAAAATTGAAGCCTTGCTGAAGGCAAACGGCATCAACAACTGGTCGGATCTGGCTGCAGCGGCCGTAGAGCGCCTGCAAAGCATACTCGACCAGGACGAGAGCTTCCGCCTGGCCAAGCCCAAAACCTGGCCCAAGCAGGCTCAACTGGCCGCCGATGGCAAGTGGAGCGAACTCAAGGAATACCAGGACTTCCTCCTGGGCGGCAATGACCCGACGGCCTGAACCAAGACAAAAACCTAAGCTCCAGAAAGGCCCTGTTCGTCCCTGGCGACGAGCAGGGCTCATTCGTTTCTTGAACTTTTTGGGGCCTGCACTATTTTGGATACGTATGCACTACTTTTCCCTTCTTCTCGGAGCTCTGCTCATGCTGGTAAGCTGCGGTAAGCCCGATTCTGCACAGCGTGAGGAAACCTATGGCAATCCGCCTGCGCAGGGGTTCCGGGCCGATGATTCGGATCCGCGCGCCCTGGCCCTGGCCGACTCGGTCATGCAAGCTATGGGCGGGCGCAAAGCCTGGGACGACACCCGCTACCTGGGATGGAATTTCTTTGGGATGCGCCGCCTGATCTGGGACAAAACGGGCAAGCGGGTGCGCATTCACTCCTTCCCGGACTCTACCGTGTATCTTCTCGACCTGGAGGATGTAAGCGGACAGGTGTTTCGCAACGGACGAGCTGTTCGTGCGCCCGGTCTGCTGGACTCCCTCCTCCGGCGGGGGAAAAGTATCTGGATCAACGATTCCTACTGGCTCGTCATGCCTTTCAAGCTCAAGGATAGCGGGGTAGCCCTGCACTACCTGGGGCGAGACACCATGCCCGGCGGCGGCCCGGCCGAGCTCATCGCATTGGATTTTGAGGATGTGGGAGACACCCCGCAGAACAAATACCACGTTTATATCCATCCCGAAACCCATCTCGTAGGCGCCTGGTCGTACTTCCGGCAGGCTGCCGACAGTCTACCCGTACTGACCACACCCTGGAAGGACTATCGCAGCTACGGAAACATCCTGCTATCCGGCGATCGGGGTCAGCGCCAATTGGAGGACATCCGGGTTTGGGACAGCCTGCCGGATTCCGTATTTACCCGACCGCATGCCTGGAAGGGCTACTGAGGCCGGGCTGCCCATCGGTGGCAGGGCATTACTCGTCGAGGAAGTGTGCCCGGTGCGCGTCAAAATTGTACATTTGCGGTGCTTTTCCAAACGGGGATTCTCGTTTGGGCACTTCGTGAAAAACGCCAACTTGGATGGATAGAAATACCATCATTGGATTGTTGCTCATTTTTGGACTGTTGCTGGTGTGGCAGTACGTCACTCAGCCCTCGGCTGAAGAACTGGCCGAACAGCAACGCCTGCAGGATAGTATTGCTCTGGCTCAGCGCCAGGCCGACAGCCTGACTCGCCTGGAGCTGGCTCAGCAAAAGAAAAGCGACGTTGCCGCCCATTCTTCCGTCTCGCAGGATTCCCTTACCGATTCGGTGCGGGTTCGACCCAGGAACACGGCAGCCTTCGGGCCTTTTGCCTCCGCTGCAGACGGATCCAAGCAAACCTATACCCTGGAAAATGACCTCATGGAGGTCACGTTCACAAATAAAGGCGGACGCATTGCCGAAGTAGTGCTAAAGGACTACTACAAGCTCATCGAAGACCAAAAGCACAAAGAGCTGAAGATTCCTCTCCGCTTATTGGAGGATCCGAAGAACAAGTTTGAATATCTCCTGCCCGTGCCCGGTACCGAGCAGGGGCAGGTGAGTACCGAAGATCTGTATTTTGAGGCCGATGTGCAGGGGCAGACCATTGTATTTCGCGCTCCTTCGAGCGACGGTCGCATAGTGGAGCAGCGCTACACCCTCCATCCGGGCACCTATCTCATGGATTACAACCTCCAGCTCCGGGGGTTCAACTCGGTGGCTTCCTCCGATGAGCTGATGCTCAACTGGGAAAATTACCTCGACAAGATCGAACGCAATACCCAGTACGAGCGCAATTATTCCTGCCTCTATTTCAGGGATCTGGAAGGAGACGTGGATTACTGCTCCTGCACCAAGGACGACGAGGAGCAATTGGAGGACACCCGCTTGAAATGGATCTCCCACACCAACCAATTCTTCAATGCTTCCCTGTTTGCCAACGACGAAGGCTTTCGCCGGGCCGAGTTGCGCAACGTACTGGTGGAGGAGGAATCCGACAATCTCAAGAAAATGGTCAGCCGGGTGGCCATTCCGATGGAGACCGCTTCCGCTGGGGAAGGCTACGCCATGCAGTGGTACGTGGGCCCCAACGAATTCAAGCGCCTGCGCAAGGTGGGCTACGAGCTGGAAGAGGTCATTCCTTTTGGATGGAGCATTTTCGGCACGATCAACCGCTGGGTTATTCGCCCCCTGTTCGATTTTCTGCTGCGCTATATCGGCTCGGCGGGCATCGTTATCCTGGTGCTTACTTTTTTGGTGAAACTGGCCTTGTATCCGCTCACTTTCCGGATGCTGTATTCCCAGAGCAAGATGGGGGCGCTGAAGCCCAAGATGGAGGGCCTCAAGGCCAAGTACAAGGACGATCAGCAGCAGTACCAGATGGAGACCATGAAGATCTACCGGGAGTTCGGGGTGAGCCCTTTCGGCGGATGCCTGCCCATGGTCCTGCAGATGCCCATCTGGTTTGCCCTCTATCGCTTCTTTCCGGCCCCCATCTTTTTTCGGGAGGCCACCTTTCTGTTGTCGCCTGACCTTTCTTCGTACGAGTCTGTTTTCCGTTTGGCTTTTGGGTACCCCTTCGGTTTTGGCGCCCACGTGGTTGTGTTCACCCTGCTCTGGGCGGTTACCACCCTTATCTACACCTATTACAACACCCGGCATATGGACATGTCGGCCAATCCGGCCATGAAGTATATGCAGTACATTATGCCGATCTTCTTTTTGGGTTTTTTCAACAGCTTTGCATCCGGACTGACCTGCTATCTGTTGTTCAGCAACCTGATCAACATCGCGCAGACGATCATTACCAAAAACTTCGTCATTAACCAAGAGAAGATCAAGGAGGAACTGGAGGCCTACCGGAAAAAGCCGAAAAAGAAGAAAAGGGGCTTTCAGCAGCGCCTGGAAGAAGCGCTCAAAGAGCAGCAGCGGATTCAGGCCGAGCGCAGCGGCCAGCAGCAAAAGCAGAAGAAAAAAAGCGGGGGAGGAAAACGCGGAGGAAGTAAACGCTAGCCTTCGCCTTCCGGCAGGATGCCCATGGCGCGAGCTCGCTTTTCCCAGTTGAGCCGGGCGAGTTTTTGCATATCCTCTATCTTGTCCCACTCGTCCACGATCTCCATGCCCAGGAGCGTTTCGATGACGTCCTCCATGGTGACCAGACCGGCCATACCGCCAAACTCATCCACGACCAGAGCGATGTGCTCCCGCTTCTCCATCAGTTTGTTGAACAGGTCCGGAATGTTGATGAATTCATTCACGATCATCAGTTCCCGGCGAATGGCGCTCAGCGGCTTGTCTTTTTCTCCCTGGATGATCTTCAGCAGCATCACGTCTTTCAGTACGAAGCCGGTGATCTGGTCCTTGCTTTCCTGATAGATGGGGATCCGGGAAAAGCGAAGGTCCTGGTGTGCTTCAAAAAAGTCACCGATCGTCTGATTTTGGTCGGCTGCCAGGACGACCGTGCGCGGGGTCATGATGTCCTTGGCGCGTATGGTATTGAAACGGAGCAGATTGCGAATGATCTTCGACTCCTCCTTGGCGAAGACCCCTTCCCGGGCACCGAGTTCAGCCATGGCGGTGAAGTCGGCCCGGCTGAATACGCTCTTGGTTTTGTCCTTTTTCAGCTTTTTGGTGATGAACTGGCTGAACCATACCAGCGGCCACAACAGCACGATGACCACGAGCAGGGAGCGCACCGTGAACGGCACCAGCCTTTTCCAGTAGTTGGCCCCCAGGGTTTTGGGAATGATCTCCGAAAGGATGAGGATCGCCAGCGTCATCAGCGCCCCGATAACTGCTTCCATGGTGAAGGGCATTTTCGTCCCTCCGATGAGCAGTGGCCGGTCGCCAAACAAGGCGCCCGCCTGTGCACCTACGCCTATGGCCCCCACGGTATGGGCAATGGTGTTGAGGGTGAGAATGGCCGACAGCGGCCGGTCTATGTCCGTCTTAAATTCCTTGAGCAGTTTGCCTACCGGACCGCCCTTCTCGTTTTCGATCTCCACATAGGAGGGGGGTATGCTAAGCAGCACGGCCTCCCAGATGGAACACAAAAAGGAGAAAATAATGGACAAGCTGAAAAAAAGGAGCAATAACCCCATGTATTGTTCCGCTCATTTGGATTAAAAACAAATGTAGTGGAGTATGAGCAAACCAACACGGTAAAAGACCCTCTTAATTACGCAAAGTAAGAGTTGGCCGGGTTTTTTGCCTCTATTTTGCGGGCCGCCCGGGCAAATGCTTCACGTTGTTGGCGTTTACCAACAGTCTGATATGGCGCTCATGCTGCACGATCGAGCCCACGCAATTGAGGCGTAGTACCAGTCATTAAGGACGCACGTATATGCTTTGACCGGGAATCACGATTTCCCCCGGTTCCAGGTTGTTGATTTGCCGCAGGGTTTCTATGGTGAGCCCGTATTTCTGGGCAATGCTGAACAGGCTTTCCCCGGCCTGAACGAGATGCGTGCCGTCATCGGACTGTTGTTCTGTGGGCTTGCCGTTTGCCATGGGCTTGGCGATCTGGTCGGCGGCCATTCCCGTGGCGGTGAATTGCACTCCGTTGGAATACATGCCGGAGTCGCTTGTGGTATTGCCGCGGGCAGACGACGAACCCGGGCTGTAAAAGCCCGGGCTTGAACCGGCAGCGGGAGCGTTGCTCCCCGGTGGAGTGGTGGAGGTACCTCGGTTGGCACCGGGCTGGTAAAAGCTGCTGTTCTCCGGACTGCTGGAGCTCGCTCCGCCGGAGGGATCGTAGAAATCAAGCGATGAAGGGGGATTCGAGCTGCCGGAAGCACCCGGCTGATCAGTGATGCCGCCTTTCGGGCTCATGTTCGTTCCCGTGCCGGAGGAAGGCACCGAACGGGCATTCTCCGCGGGCGTACTGAAAAAGCGGTTTTCCCCATACGGCTCAAAGGGCACCACGGCATCGGGCTGGCTGCTCGTGGTCAGCACAGACTTTCGGGAGGTGGTCGAGCCAGTGCTGGCCGGAGCGGTCAGGCGATCGGTCGTTTTCAGTACCTGGTTTACGCGTACGTTCTCGTAGGGCTTCAGGTCGTTCATGTCCCGAAAGCGCTCTTCGGTATACCCGTATTTCTTGGCGATGGAGGCCACGGTTTCTCCCGGCAAGACCACATGGGTGCCGTTGGTCGTTCGCCATGCGGGAAGTTTGGGCGCCGGCGGAATGCTTGGCGAAGGTGTGCCGTTTGGAGCAGCGGGGGATGTAATGGTGCCTCCGAAATTGTAGTCGGGCTGATCCGGGTAGGGGGTCTTGATCCCAAAATCGGTATCGGGGGACCCGGGAGGCGAAGGAGCAGGAGGCGTGGATGTGGAAGGCGGAGGCGAGACAGCCAGCTGCATGTTGGGGCTTATGGTGTTGGAAGTGAGGTTGTTCCACTTCTTGATGTCACTGACCGACACGCTGTATTGCCGGGAAATGGAAAACAAGGTCTCCCCACTGTTTACGGTATGCATGCGTTGGGCCGGCTGGCCGGGGGTTGGTCCCGTGGTGGGCGGAGGCGTGTTCACTACGGGGCTTCCCGACTGGCAAATCCCCTGTATGGCCTGGTCCAGCGATTTGTCGTTGTAACTCACCAAGGCCTGATTGCTGGTGTTGCTGGTTTTTTGAATAATTCCGATTTCCGGGATGAAGACGATCTGTATGCTGGCATTCGGATCAAAGGAAAAGGTCTGCCGAAGATTGTATTCGGTCAGGCAGTCTCGCTGGGAAGTGCTCTGCAGGGTGATCTTGCTTCCCGTATTGTCATTGGGGTTCACCACCGTGCCGGGGCGGGCCTGGTTTTTTTGAATGGTGAACGCATTCTGCCAGTCCTTATAGACTATGGTGTAGTCGTTTACCTCCATGTAATTGATCATCATGACAGGTATGATCCGATATTGGCCTCCGGATTGCGGAATGGCTACGTATTTGGTATTGCCCGGGCTGCCCACCATCTCGTAGTTGTTCTCATTTACCAGATTAGAGCCGCAGGTGACTAGCTTGCCGGACAACTGGCGGGCGAGCTCACCCTGCCCGGGCGCCAGCTCAAGGATGAGCTTAGCGCCGTTTCCGAGGTCGTAGTGATATATGGTCTGGTCTACACTGTTGGAGCCCGTACTCATGGTGTATTTCAGGCGATCCATACAGCTTTGGTCAGCCATGAAATAATACGTATCGGCTTTGAGGCCGAAATAAGTGCCCCAGAATAGGACAATCAGGGAAAGGCGGTAAAGCATTCCGGAAAATTTTAGTGTTTCTAGTGTTTTCGCTCTTACTCTATACTATTTCAAGGGTAAAATGACCTTTTCGGTTGGTATTTTATCCTTGAAACCCTGGTACACCGATATCAAGTCGGCTTATGCGCGCCCAAAACCCGTTCACGCGCGCATGTGCTTGACTTGAAGTGGCTTGGAGTCGCAAACCACTTCCTCGTCGGTAGTAGAACTCATCCCGTCCGGGAATAGTTTCCCGGCTTTGACTGGAATAATACAGGCTTAACGCGATTTACCGGCATTTATTGCATTGTTCCGGCGGTCGGGGAGGAGGTTCGCCCACTTATTACCCCGGAAAATTCACCGAATTTTCCGCCCTTTGGGCTGACGAATTGTAAAATGTTGTTCGTCCATGCGTTATCAGGATTTTGGATTGTAATCACTTATTTGATAGGTACCCCAATGTGGGATATACCCGTTGCGAAGGGGTTTGGGCGTTTTCACTATCCTGATCTTCTGCTCTTCCGGCATCATTCGGCCAATACATCCCGTGCGCACCGTGAGTTCCCAATGCGATGTATTTGAGCAGAAGGGGCCCGGCCTGGTTTCAGGAGCTGTGCCTGGGGCTCAGCTCGATGAACAACTCGTTTCCGCGCCTGGGGGCGATGGAGTGGGGGCTGAGCTGCAACTGATGGATGTTAAACCGGCCTTCGAACAGTCGGCGGTAGCCTTCTGCGGTACCTCCGTACGGAGGACCTTCGTGCGGGAAGGGTTGTGCAAAAAGGACGCCGGCCAGCCTGCCGTTCGGATGCAGCAGGTCGTTCATCTTTTCGGCATAGGCCGGGCGCCGCCGGGGCGGCAGGGCCGAAAAAAAGGTCTGTTCCAGGATGAGTTCAAAGACGCCCTCGAGTTGGAAAAAGGCTTGCTGGAGCAGATGGGCTGCCGGAAAATCGGGCGCTTGTTCGCGCACGTACTCCAGCGGTGCGGCTGCCCAGTCGCAAACCCAGACCTGCTCGTAGCCCAGCCGGTGCAGGGCGATGGCTTCGTGGCTTCGACCTGCACCGGGAAGGAGGATGCGCGTTGTGGTCGGGAATTGCCCGGCGTAATGCATCAGGGGAGGGGAAGGGTAGCCAATATCCCAGGGGATATCCCCCCGGTTGTAGCGTTCCTGCCAATAATATGCGGTATCGATCCTATCCATCCAGTGTGGGGTATTCGGCCCGGGCTGCGGGCTCCCGAAAGGCGATTCGCAGGGTAAAGCGGCCGTTCATGCTTTGCAGCAGTGGTCCGAACAGGGTTTGCACCTGCTTCTCGGCATTGGCCTTGGCGCGCTCCAGCACGCCGTCGGCCAGCGCCTCCCGCCGGAATTCGGCCCGAAGCACATTGAAGGCTTTGTTGAGGTCCTCGTCGCTCAGTTCTCGCAGCCAGCCCACGTCTAGTTTGTCCAGCTTCGGATACACCTCGTGGGACAGGATTTTTGGGGGCGGCAGGGTAATGGTGACCTGACGGCTGCCTTCATCCAGGGCGAAATCGAAGTAATCGTTCAGGTCGAAGCCCACCTTAAGTATACTGATGGCCGTGACCTCGATGTCCGTAGTAGAGACGGTGAAGCCCCATATGCGGGTTTGCAGCTGCTTGCTCAGCCCCTTTTTGTCGCGCACCTCCAGGGTGGCCAGTTCCATGATGACCGATTCCACCTTTTCCTGCAACAGGCCCCTGGAGGCGGTAAAATCGGCGATGGCAGCTCGCTCGTCAAGCCGGGCCAGCATGGGTTGCAGGCCTTCCTTGAGCGCAATCCCGCAGGGGCTTTCCACATCCTCGCCCAGGGCGAGCAGTTTGCCTTCCGTGGTTTGGAGTACACTGCTGGTCACCTGGCTCATCAGGAAGCAGGTGTATTTGTAGGCCACCTCCTTAAACTGCTCTATGGCCCGGGTATTGTAGCTTTCGTACCAGCTCTGATACACGCTTGCCGAGGTGTCCACCAGCGCGACGTAGTCTTTGAAATAGAGGTCTTTCAGGTATCCGTGATGTTGTTCGTAAGCACTCACAAAGGCGTACTGCAGGCTGTCCGGCAAACCCATCCGGCGGCCCACGTGGTCCAGCAGAGCCAGGTTGATATCGCGCACCAGCTCGTCGAACTCGTCGCGGTAGCGATAGGGATGGGTGAGGACGGCCAGGGCGTATTCTTCGTCGACCTGAAAGCTGAACTTGGCGGGTTGGTAATTGACCATCACCTCCTTGGGGGCGGACAGGTTCAGCCCGCCCAGGCTGGGCCGGTCACAATTGCGCAGGGCATAAATGCCGATACCGATGAGAACCAGGACCAGAATGATTCGGACCCAGCCCATAGCCGAAGCCGGAGTGAACTGTATGCTCATTTTTTCTGGTATTGGGGCAGCGAACTGGCTACCCATAGCGTTGTAAGTATAACATTTTTGTAGTGCTGTAAGTATCCTTTTTGGATGAAGGTTAGTTACCGGCAGGGCCGCGCTCAGCCATCGCGGCCTTGTTTTTTTATTTCCAGCTGCCTTATCCGTTCTGTACAGCACCCTGCCACAACTTCAGGTCCGGCTTTACCACTGGCATTTTTTGCGCTATCTTGAGCAGTGCTAAAAACCGCTGCATGCTCCACCCACAGCAAACCCTGCGCTGCGGTCATCAACTGCTCGATTTGTCCGAACCGCAGGTGATGGGCATACTCAATATTACCCCCGATTCTTTTTTCGACGGCGGAAAATACCAGTCCGTACAGGCAGCCGTGGACCGGGCGGGGCGCATGCTGGAGGAGGGTGCTGCAATACTGGATGTGGGCGGCATGTCCTCGCGACCGGGTGCCGAGATCATTTCGCCGGAAGAAGAACTGGAGCGGGTCCTGCCGGTCCTGGACGGCCTGCATGCCGCCTTCCCTCAAGCTCCCCTTAGCATAGATACCATCCGGGCGGAAGTGGCCCGGCAGGCCGTACGGGCCGGCGCTTGCATGATCAATGATATTTCTGCCGGGCGCTACGATCCCGGTTTGTTTGCGGCGGTGGCGGAGCTCAACGTGCCCTACATTCTCATGCACATGCAGGGCGAGCCCAAAACCATGCAGCGGGGTCCGGCCTACAAGGATGTAGTGCTGGAGGTGCTCGACTTCTTCCTGGAGAACGTGGCCAAACTCCGGGCGCTAGGAGTGGTGGATATCCTCCTGGATCCGGGCTTTGGATTTGGCAAGACGGTCGCTCACAATTACCGGCTGTTGCAGGAGCTACGGACCTTCCAAATGCTGGATTGCCCGATATTGGCCGGCCTTTCCCGCAAATCCATGATCTGCAGGGTGCTTGAGGTTGCTCCGGCCCAGGCCCTGAATGGCACGACGGCCCTGCACATGGTCGCCCTCCAGCAGGGGGCGCGCCTGTTGCGCGTGCACGACGTGCGGGAAGCCCGGCAGGTTATTCGCCTGTGGACGGAACTGGAAAAGGCGAAAGGGAATTAACCCGGATTATTCACGGAAACCCGTGAATAATGACGATAAGCTGCTGAAAACATGCTTGTTTTCAGTCACTTATGTCAGGGTCTTTAGTGCTGACATCCGCAGGATCGT